>CAMCRC010000022.1 GCA_945877175.1 Klebsiella pneumoniae
GGGCGAGCAGGCCCGGACCAACCACTCGCGTGAACCAGGTTTCGCGGAAATCGGGCAACAGCGAATCAGCCAGCGCAGAGAGAACGAAAAAGACCAGCACCAGGGGAAAGAACCAGTCCTTGATGCGGAAATAGTGCTCCTCAAGGTCCATGGACTGGCCTTCGCGCAGCTCGGGGGTGAGTACGAAGCTGAGCAGCACCAGCACAATGGGAGCACTGAGCCCCAGCAACATCTGACCGACGGAACGCAGATCCACGCCAGTCTGATACTCCCAGAAGCCGAGATAGTGGAAGGTCACGACCACCAGCAGCCAGAATGACCAGCCCAGCACAAACACAGGGCGCTGCACATGCTGCCAGCTGCGGATCAGACGCCCCCAGCCCATCATCAGTTCGGCCAGCGAGAACGCGACGACTACCGAGACGAACATCATGATGAATTCGAATTTCGACATGGGGGAGGGCCTGCCAGCGCCGGGTCAGTCGTGCTGTTCCTGCGCGAGGAAGTCGCGCAGTGACTCACGGTTGAGTTCGGCAGCACGCTTCTCGAAAACGATCTTGTTCAGCGTGTCGATCAGGGCGTCGCGGAAATTGTCCTTTTGCAGGTAGGCACACACACCCCCGTCGGCCGTTACCAGCGCGCGCTTCTTGAGGTCTTCACGATGGTCTTCCGTCACCATGATCACAGGAGTTGGGTGCCGCAAGGGGCTGCGCCTCTCCACCTCTCTGAGGTGGTACAGGAACTGGTCGCGGGGCTTCTTGTAGTTGTTCCAGCCGGTGATGACACAGGAGAGCTTGTTGGTCAGCAGACCAAAGCAGCGGTCGTACTGCTCCACCGCGTCCATGGCATTGGCTTCATTGTAGGTATTGATGCTGGTGTACTGCCCCGTCGCGCCGATCTCGGCGGCAATCTCGTCAACCAGTTTGTTGTCGAGATCGTAAATCAGGATTACGGGTTTGAAACTCATGCTGAGACCTCTTGTTGTTCTTCACTGCTGCGCTCAGCGCAGCAGTTGTCCGCCATCCACGTCGACGGTGGTGCCGGTAGCATAGCCATTCTGCATCAGGTAAAGCAACGCGCCGGCGACTTCCTCCGGGCGCCCCACGCGCTCGACCAGCTGTCCCTTCACCATGGCCGCCACACGCTCGGCACGGGCATCGCCCATCCAGTCAAACAGGGCTGTGTCGATGATGCCCGGGGATACGACATTGACGCGGATCGGCGCCATCTCGGAGGCAAGGCAGCGTACCAGGGTCTCTACGGAGGCTCCGACACAGCTGAGGGCCGAACTGTTGGCTTTGATCTTGCGCGCCGGAGCGCCGCTGACCAGGGTAATGGAGCCCGTCTTTGCCATGAAGGGAGCGCCGGTGCGCACCACTTTTGCATAGCCCCAGAGCTTGCCGAACGCGTCCTTGAACTGGTCTTCCGTCTGTTCGAGAAAGGGCTTGAGCGTGCGGGATCCTCCCGTGGCGGCCGAGACCAGGTGGTCGATCACACCCACTTCAGCAAACAAGGCCTTCAGCGCGGCTTCGTCATGAGTGTCCACGCTGACCACCCTGATGCGCCCTGCTCCAGCAGCAACAGCTTTTTCGATATGCGCGGCCGAGCGGCCGGCGGCCCAGACATTGGCGCCAAGTTGACTCGCACCAAGCGCTGTAGCCAGGCCGATGCCCGACGTACCGCCGATTACAACTACGTTCTTGCCCTGCAAAGCCCCTGTTGCCATGTCAGTCTCCCGATGAATTCCGCAAGTGACGTCGCGCACCGCACTACGTCTGTGATGGCGGGCGATGGTAGCACAGAATGTTCGGACGGCTTTTTTCAGCAGCGTTGGCGCCCTTCATTTTCACCGCACAGGCTTTACCCTCGCAGCCGAAGCTGGCATGGTAGACATGCATTCGCACATACAGGAGAAGCACATGCGCAAGATCATTCTGGCTTTTGGATTGGGCGCGACTCTCAGTGCCTGCGGCAACTGGGTCAACCTGACGGCGGCTGGCCGCCTGGTCACCGTCGCCACACCAACGGAAGTGACAAGCTGCCGACGTATTGGCACCAGCACGGCCAACGCACTGAGCGAGATCGCCTTCGTGGAGCGCGGTTCTTCGAAATTGCAGGCTGAACTGATCGACCTTGCCCGCAATGAAGCCGCCGACATGGGTGGCAACCGTATCGTCGTGGAGTCGCCCATTACTGACGGACGGCAGTCCTTCGGCGTTTACAGCTGCCTGAATTAGCCCCAATCGACCGCGCAGGATGCCGGCGAGCAACACTCGAATTCCGACAAGAAAAAAAAGCACTCCTGTGTTGTGAAGTCGCAGGAAGAATGGAATCTGGAAGCAGGATCAGATGGACAAGACACTACTCTCGCTGAGCAGATTCTTCGCGCTCATTCCTCTGTGGATACTCCGCGCCCGCTGGCCTGTGCTGATCATTCTGATCAGCTCCACAGTCTTCATGGGCTATGGCGCTGCCACACGCACCACGCTCGACATGACCATCGACAGCTTCATCGACCAGGATGACCCGGCGATTGCAGCGCTCAACGAATTCCGCGAACAGTTCGGCAGTGACGACTCCGTGTTTCTGGTTTACCGGGCTCTGGACGGCGACGTGTTTTCAGCGCAGTCCCTGCGCGCTGCGCAGGCCCTGACCCGGGAACTGGAAGACTGGCGGCAGCTCGACCCGGGCAACTATCCAGAGGAAATTGACGGCGAGCCGGTCATCCTCGAAGAACTGGACAATATCCGGCGCGTGCAATCGCTCACCACCGCCCGTGTGCAGAGTGTCGACGGCGACACGCTGCGTTCCGACCGCCTTGTTCCAGAACAATTGCCAGAGTCTGCCGAAGCCCTGCGTGCCATTCGCGAACGCGCACTGACAGAGGACGATTACCGTCTGCTCTTTTATTCCGCCGACGGTCGCTACGCCGGCATATTGATCCAGACGCTCTTCGGCGCGGAGCCCGTGGAGGGCTTCACCCCACTGATTGACGCCGCTGACGTATCCCTGGACCTGAGTTTCAGCGCATTCGATGCGGCAGATTCCTTTGCACTCGATTTCGACGAAGCTGCCGCCGTGCAGGACATCCCCTTCCAGACAGTGGACATGTTCCAATACAGCGCATTTTTCACGGCCGTTCGCGCCGTCTATACGCAGCACGCGAATGTCCTGGAGTTCTATCCTGTGGGCAATCCGCCCATGAACGAGTTCATTTACCGCATGCTGCAGCAGATGATGGTACTGGGCATTGCGATGATCGGCATCTTTGTGGGGCTGTTGTGGGTGCTGTTCCGATCCTTCAGCGCGGTAGTCTGGCCCATTCTCACCATCGGTCTGAGCCTGCTGTGGACCTGGGGAGCCACTGCATGGCTCGGAGTGCCCATGTCCACCATGATCGTACTGACGTGCCTGCTGATCTTCGCCTGTGGCATTGCCGACTGCGTGCATGTGATGAGCGCCTACTTCGGGTACCGGCGCGAGGGGCTGGATCACGACAAGGCTGTGTATGCGGCGTATGACAGTACCGGGCTGGCAATCTTCGTCACAACCATCACGACCATGGCCGGCGTGATGGCCCTGAGTCTGTCGGACCTTACCCCCATCCGCGTCTTCGCCGTGATGTCGGCGGGCGGCGTATTCATGGCGCTGTTCTTTACCATGGTGCTGCTCCCAATCCTTCTCAGTGTGTGGCATCCGGGCACGCCCCGTGAACGCGCACCTTCGTCCTGGCTGCGGCAGCGCTGGCAGGTCTTGTCAGGCTCTGCCAAAGCCGCGTGCTGCATGCTGTTGCTGGTGGCAGGCATGCCTGTTCTGGGCCCGCAGATCGGGGCCTATCTTGCGCTGGTCTGCGTGCTCACCGCCGCTGTTCTGCACTGGCAGGAGCCCATGCTGCGAGCAGTACCGCGCCTGGTGGCACGCAGCCCGGCCACGATTCTTGGTGTGTTCGGCGCCATTCTGGCGGTGTGCGTCTACGGCACCAGCCTGGTGCGCATCGACAGCAACATCTCGGAACTTTCCCGGGAAGGCAGTGAGATGCGGGTAGCCTATGCTGTCGTGGATGAGCACATGGCCGGCGCCCAGAGCATGGAAATCATGATTGACACGGGCATCAGCGACGGCCTGCTCAATCCTTCGATGCTGCATGCAGTAGATGCCCTGCAGATGCGCATCGAGAGCGAATACGCCGCGCAGATCTCGCGCACCTGGTCGCTGGCGGATATCGTGAAGGACACCAACCAGCTCATGAACAACAATGATGCGGCCTTCTACCGCGTGCCCGATACCGAGGCGATGATTTCCCAGCTGCTGTATCTGTTCAACAGCGCCAACCCGGATGACAGGCGCAGCCTGGTCTCCGATGACTACAGCCGTTCGCACATCACCTTGAATGCCTACAACGCCGGCTCCTATCAGTACCAGCAATTCTTCGACGAGATCGGACTGCTGATTGACGAAGTGTTCGAGCCCCTGCGGGAAGACTTCCCCGCATTGGAAGTGCGGATGACGGGATCCATTCCTCTGATGATGCGTGCGACCGACGAGATCGCGCAGTCGCAGTACAGCAGCTTCGGACTGGCACTGGGCGTGATCTGCGTCATCATGATGCTGACGCTTGGCTCCATTCAGGGTGGTTTGCTGTCGATCATTCCGAATCTGATCCCGGCCTTTCTCAGCTTCGGACTGATGGGGCTTCTGGGTATCCCGCTGGACACCGACACGCTCATGATCGCGCCAGTGATCATCGGCATTGCGGTGGATGACACGATTCATTTCATGACACACTACCGGCTGGAACTGATTCGCACACGCAGTATGGCACTGGCGCTCAAGAGCACCGTGGAAGACGTCGGCACGGCCGTGATCTTCACCACCATGGTGCTGGGAATGGGCTTCGCTATCATGGGCTTCTCGGACTACCTGGGCATTGCCAAGATCGGCATTTTCGGGTCACTGGCTATCTTTGTTGCGCTGCTTTGCGATCTGTTCCTGATTCCCGCTCTTTTGCACGTTTTCAAACCGGATTTCGGCGTCAAGGATGCGCAGCGTACCTTCGACGTCGATGACATCGCCACGCAGAGGACACCGGCATGATGCCAGCCACCACTTCGCGACACAGCCTCGCGCGTACCCTAGTTACAGGCATTCTTGCGCTGGGCCTGACCTTGGGCACTGCGCAGGCGGGCGCCCAGGAAAGCCCCCGCGAGATTCTCGAGAAAGTGGAGGACGCGCTGCGCAGCACGTCAGATTCCGCTTTCAATCGCATTCAGCTTTCCAGTTGCCAGTTCGGCATTCGCGACAATCAGATCACCTGCGCCGAGCGTGCCCGAATCAAGGCATTGGAATCGGTAGGCGTGAATTTCGGCATTGACAACAAGAACACCAAATCGGTCGCCATCGTGCTGGAGCCTCCTGCCGAGCGCGGCATCGGCATGCTGAGCATCGCCTATGACGACGCGACCCAGGACAATGAGACGTGGCTCTATCTGTCGGCCCTGGGGACCGTCAAGCGCATCGCCAGTGGCAATTCCGACGACGATACCGAGCCGGCTGCATTGTTTGGCTCAGAGTTCACCACGGAAGATCAGGACACCGGCAAGCTGGACGAATACACGCTGACCATGCTGGAAGAGACCACCGAAGGCGGCCGCGACGTGTGGAAGATCGAGTCCATCCCGAACGAGGAGCGCGCGCGCAAGACCCGCTATGCCCGCATCGTGCAGTACATCGACAAAGAGCGCTACGTGGCGCTGCGCGCCGACATGTATGACCAGCACGGCCGCGAGATCAAACGTTTGCTGGCGTCCCGCGTAGAACTGGTGAATGACGTCTGGGTGGCGCGCTCACTCACAATGATGAACCTGGTCAGCAATCGTTTGTCCAACATGGCCATTCTTGAGATCAATACCGGGATCGAGGTGCCTGAGGACTTTCTGAGCCAGCGCACGCTGATCGATGTGGCCTTCCGTGAAACCGAACTGCAAAAGTTGCGAGCGCAAATTGACTGAGGCGGCCGGGCGCACGCAGGAGTCGGTTGGAGCGGGCTTGCCCGCGAGCAAAGGCCTGCACTCCGCTGCCAGCCATCCATGTGGCCTGCTGCTCAGCGCTCTGCTCCTCTCCCTGTGCCACCCCACCCTCGCCCAGGATTTCTCCCTCGACAATCTGAGCTTCGATAGCGGTGCCTTGGACAGCGCCAGCGTGGGCGACGACCTCTTCGCTGAAGCTGTCGACCGCCGTCCTGCGTGGCTGCGCCCTTTCACGTTCCGGCCCAGCCTGCAGGTGATGGCCCAGATCAATCCGCACAGCGTGGACCTGCCTGGCGACGTTCACATTGAACGCAACGCCGCCACCGAAAACAGTCGCCTGAGCCTGCTGACCCGTTACCAGAATGCCTTCGCTCCCGGCTGGCTGCTGCAGGGCAGCGCCCAGGCCAAGCTCTACTGGCCTGGCGACTACGAGTACCGGGCCAATAACGAGAAGATAGACACCGAATTCCGGCTGAACGAGTTGTTCCTGCAACGCAGCGAAGGCTCACAGAGCCTGAAGCTGGGGGCGCAGACAGTCGTCTGGGGCGAGAACGTGGGCAACTCGGTGCTCGACGTGATCAACACCAGCGAGTATCGCGACCTGAGCATCATCGACATCGAGGATGCCCGACTGAATCAGTGGCTGATGGTGTGGGATCGTTTCGGCAGCAATAGCCACCTGTCGAGTTTCGTGAATCTGTATCCCGAGTTCAATCCGCCGCCGGTGCGGGGCAGCCCGTTCTTTTTTGAGCCCGAGTTCAATCTCACCGACTTGCACCGCGACAAGCCGCTTTTCGAGATCGGTTCGAAGATGCGCTGGAGTTTCGCTGGCAGCGATGTCTCCCTCATGGCGGCCTATCTGCACGAGAATCAGTTGCGCTACAGCGCGCCTGCCTCAGGCATGGGTGACGCCGCAGCGCAGGCAAATGACTTCCTGTTGCTGGGTTTCAGCACCAACCGTGCGATCGGAAAATTGCTGCTGAATCTGGATATCGCTTTCAGCCACGATGTCCTGGGGGATTTCGTGGCCACGTCACCGCTCGGCATCAAACGACCTGTCGCCGGCAAGGCCGATCTGATCGCCGGTACGGCCGGCTTTGAATACGCCATCAGCAATGAGCAAAGTCTGATCGCAGGCGTCTCGGCACAAACAGTGCTGGATCAACGCCTACTGCTGCTCCCGGGGGAACGTCTGGTGGGGGGAGAGGTCACGGGGAATGTATTGCTGCGCTACTCGAACTCTCTGCGCAATGGCGATGCGGTTCTGGCGGTGACGGTGCAGAGCGCGCTGGACGCCGGCTCACTGCTGGCCAGCGTGGCGCTGAACTACACGCTCAGCAACCACCTGGCGCTGTTGACCCAGGTGATCGCCACCCGGGCAGACAAAGACGCGCTGGCCGCCTTTCTGGACGAAGACGTGCGCGCGGGCATGACACTGACATGGTCGTTCTGAAACGCTTGACGTCGTTCAGAATCCGTCAATAACGATTCGGTCCGTCAAACACTTCACGGTCAAATTCATTCTCCCAGTTGGCCACAACAGTCGCCACGGCCAGGTCGCCGGTCACGTTCAAACTGGTGCGCGCCATATCCAGTGGGCGGTCAAATGGCAGAATGAAGCCAATGACGACGGCAATCTGCTCAGGTGACAGCCCGACGGCACTCATCACTGCGGAAATCAGGAACAAGGACGCGCCCGGCACGGCTGCTGTGCCAATGGACACCATCGTCGTGGCCCCCACGATGACCAGATAATCGCTGAATGTCAGCGGCAGTCCGAATGCCTGTGCTGCAAATATCGTCACAATTCCCACATACAGCGCAGTGCCGTCCATGTTGATCGTGGCGCCCAGTGGTATGACAGTGGTCGCTACCACGGGGCGAATGCCCAGATTGCGTTCTGCCACTGACAAGGTGACAGGCATGGTGGCGGAACTCGACGATGTCGAAAACCCCACGAGCATTACGTCTCGCGCGCCGAGAAAAAAGTTCAAGGGACTCAGCCGGACCAGGAACTTCATCATGGAACCATACACCAGCACCGCGTGCAGCACACAGCCGACAAACACCGCCAGGGCGAGACGCACGACATCCAGCAAAGCAAGCACACCCTGCGTACCTGCCACCCAGGCGATCAGTGCGAAAACGCCGAAGGGGGCGACTTCCATGACCCAGCCCGTAATCTTGAGCATGATTTCAGAGGCGGCATCGACCAGATCGGCCACAGGCTTTGCCCGCTCGCCAATGACCAGTCCGGCAATACCCAGCAAGACGGCAAAGAAGATCACTGCAAGCACATCGCCTTCCGCAAGCGCTGCGATCGGATTGCGCGGAACGATATCCATCATTTGCTGTGACATCGACACCGCCTCTCGCACCGGAATGTCACCCGGCACGGCCGCAGAGAGATCCACCCCGACACCGGGTTGCAGCAACAGTGCCAGGGCGATCCCGATGCAGATGGCAATCAGGGTGGTAATCATGAAGAGTGCCAGCGTCTTGATGCCTAGAGACCCGAGCTTTTGCGGATCGCCCATCGCAATGACGCCGGACACCAGGGTAAAGAAGACCAGGGGCACCACCACCATGCTGATCAGGCGCACGAACAGATCGCCGATCCATTTGATGGAAACCGCACTCTCTCCCAGCAGACTGCCCACTATGACACCCGCCACCAATGCCAGCAGAATGCGTTTCCACAAAGCGATCTCGAACCACGCGCGAAGCATATTTTTCCCCTGGGGATCATCTTGTTGACCTGAACAACCGTATCAGGATTCTGGCTTCCGAGCCTACAGAAAAAGCAATCGCAGTGCCAACTGCTTTCCCGGGAATGTGCGACAATGCGCGCCCGATACTCACAGGTAACCAGGTCTCACGATGGTCGAGTCACACACACAGTGGATAGAAGGGCTTGTTGCCAGCAACATCCACTGGACCCCGAATCTGTTTTCTTTGCGCATAGAAGCTGATGTGGCGCCTTTTGTGGCAGGCCAGTACACGTCGCTGGCACTGGATATCGAAGGCGTGCGCATCGCGCAGCCGTACTCCATTCTGAGCGTCCCGGACACCACACCCCTGGAGTTCTTCTTCTACACACAGCTCGACGGCCAGTTGTCGGCAGAGCTCGGGCGACTGCACCCCGGCGACCGGGTCTGGGTGAAGCAGATACCCGAGGGCCGATTCACGCTGGATCAGGTGCCCCCGGGGCGCGACTTGTGGCTGCTGGCCACCGGCACTGGCGTCTCCCCATTCCTGTCACTCCTGCGTACGCCCGAGCCATGGCAACGTTTCGAACACATTGTGCTGGTGTATGCCGTACGCCACTGGAGCGATGTGGCCTATGGGGACGTCGTCGCACAACTGCAGTCGCTGTACGGGGAGCGTTTCACGTTCGTGCCCTTCGTCAGTCGCGAGAAAGTCGAGAACACCGTGCATGGCCATATACCCGCCAGCATCAGCAATGGCACGCTGGAACGGGTTGCGGCCCGAGGGATGTCCACGCACAGCTCCCGTTTCATGCTCTGCGGCAATCCCGGCATGGTGCAGGATGCGCTCAGCGCACTGCAGCAACGAGGCTTTGTGCGCAGCGAGAAAGGCAGGACCGGACACATTACGCTCGAAGCTTACTGGTAGCCCGCCATTCAGTCCGTGAAATGCAGAAAGGCCGGTACATCACTGTGCCGGCCTTTTTGTTTGAGCAGCGGACGAAGAACCGCCCACTGCCATTCACACCCTCAAGCGCCTGGCGTCCACTCGATGGATGCCCAGAACTGCCGGCCCCACGGCGTCGACAACCGCGTCTCGAAGCCACCCTGCATCGGCATGCGCTGGGGGCGCTTGTCGAACAGGTTGGAGATGCCCAGGCTCAAGTTGAACTCGCTGTCGAAGTACTCATCCAGCACGATTGAGTAACGGGCATCGAACCGCAACTCGCCCTCGATGGTGCGTGGCGCAATCCAGCCGTCGTTGTAGGCATCCACAGTCACGTCGTCGTACTTCACCGTGTGCCAGTAGTTGGCAGACAACGAGGCAGACTGGTTGTCCATGAACCAGTTCAATCAATGGCATTCATTAGTGACTGTTCGATCTCCTGCTTTGCAGAGGAATAGCCGAAATCTGCGCATTGCAAGTCTCTGCTTGCTACCGAATGGCTCCCGGAAAATTGCGACAATTTGTAACTTTTCCTCTGCAGGCCGAGTGTACCCAGCTTGTTTTCACATTTTCAAATTCATGCCAGCCATATCTGGAACATGCCAATGGATATGGAACGCCGCTTTTGGGCTGAATTTTTTATTTTTTGAGTGAATACGAAACGTCTGTTCCGCATATTGTGAATGTCGGTAACAGAACCGATTGAGACGAAACGATAGGCTGGGGCGACGAATAGACAAGCAAAAAGGGCCGGCGCATACTTATGCGCCGGCCCTTTTACTTCAAACACTCAACCAAACTTCAGCTGTTCACACTCTATGCGCCGGGCTGCCAATCCAGTGACACCCAGACCTGCCTGCCCCACGGAGTGGACAGACGCGACTCGTAACCACCGATCATGGCAAAGCGCTGCGGTCTGATGTCGAACAGGTTGGTGACTCCTGCGCTCAAGGTGATCTCGCTGTCGAAGTACTGATCGAAGACATAGGCGTACTGAGCACTGGTAATGGTCTCCGCTTCGATGGTTCGGTCTGTCATGGCGATCCAGCCATCGTTGTAACGATCCACAGGACGGTCGTCGAAGAGCACACTGTGGCGATAGTTCGCCGACACCCCTGCACTGTGGTTGCCGTTGTACCAACCCAGGCGCAGGCTGCCCTTCACCTTCGGCAGGGGCGGCAGAATCGCAGTATCTGCATTCTGCTTGCCAAGCCCTTCGATCTCGATTCCCACGTTGTCCATGTAGGAATAGTTCATGAAATACGAGGCCTCAAACGTGGTTGTGAACGTCCCCCAGTCGCCAGCTTCGTAGGTATGACGCACCTTCGCATCGACCAGATCAATGAACACGGAGGCCACGTTCTGCGCTTGCCTGTAGATGGTGTCTACCGACATGTCCAGTGGATCTCTCACCACCGAACTCCCCGGGATGGAACGCAGGTAGGCAGTCGCTGCAGCCCGATCGGCTGCATTGGCAGGATTGTACGTGGCCGCAGTGCGGCCAGTGGCTGCCAGGAATATGCGGAACTGGTCGTACACCGTGTCCGTATCGTCCAGCGTACGGATTCTGTCGATGTACTTCACATTCTGGTAGTCCATGCTGATGCTGAGGTTCTCGATAGCCTCATAGGTGAATCCGATGTTGCGAATCGTAGAGGTCTCTGGCCGCAGATCGGGATTGCCGGCGGTACAGGTGGAGGAGCCGATCAAGGAGGCGTTGAAGAACGGATCATTGCCTGAGAAGGCCTCACCACACAGCTCATTGGGGATGAACGGACGACCCTGCACAGGGGTGGGAGCAAGGAAGCTCTCGCCCCACGAAGCGCGCACTGCCAGCCCGTCCATCGCTTCCCAACGCAGCGCCACTTTCGGCGTTGTGGCCTTCAACCCGAAGTCCTTGAACTCTTCATGGCGGACCGCCGTCTGCAATGTCAATGATTCCAGAATCGGCACCTCCACTTCCACGAATACTGCCCTGACCTCACTGACATACCTCGCGTCCTTGCGCACCGGAGTCGTGATATCAACGTTGTAATTGAGTCCGACGTTCGACAGCGGATTGGCAAACTCATCGTTGATCGTGTCTCGCCACTGATAGCCCGTTGCCATGGAGACGGCACCAGCCGGCAGATCGAACAACTCACCCGTGACGGTAAACTCCGCGATATCCAGGTAGTCCCGGCTGCCAGTCAGCTTGATCGGTTCGTACATCCAGTCCATCACCGCCCGCGTGTTGTTGGTGACGCCCTCTTTGTAAAAGGGTGAGCGCGGGTCGGAACTGCCGAAGGGGTTGAACCATTGATTGCCGTTGGGACCGCCCTTGCCCATCAAAGCAAGCTGCAGCTTCGACAGATGCAAAGTACCGACTTTTGTACGCGAGCGTGAGGCGCGTTCCTGCGTGGAGTAATACGCATAGCCCGACCAGGTATCACTCAGATCAAAGCTTGTTCCGAGCTTGATGCGGTTGGAGTCGACATAGGTACCCCCGGAGGTCTCTCCGAATTCGTTGATCCCGGGCGGGGTCACACCCAGACCGGACGAGGGGCGCCACAACCACGGCGTCACATCGTAGCCGAAGGTATTGGCGGGATGACTGGCGGGAATGAACAAGACGTTGCGGTTGTTCGGATTCAAGGCGGTGACCACGCCCTTGGAACCCTCGTTCAGCAGATAGTTCAAATTGGCGGAGAGCTCGAACCGCAGCCAGTCTTGGGCTTCCCAGGTGAGATTCTGATACAGGTTGTACTCACTCATCCCTGTCGCATAGGGGTAGGTATGTGTGTAGTTGTACCAGCATGTTCTGTTGTTGCCAGTGCCAGTGATGATCCCGCTGGGGATGGAGCCTCGTTTGGTCCGATCTTCCAGCCCCTGATTGAAGGTTCCACAACTCGGGTCTGGCAGGTTGCCACCCAGTGAACGTCCACCGTGCAGCCCGCCCAGTTTCGGCGTCGCGCCTGTCACCCGTCGATAGGTGCCCGGGTTGCCGGAGCCGGACGAGCCGTCGGCCATCTCCCACTCCCGGGGACGTTCGTAGTAGCCCAGTCGCGTGCGCTTGCGGGCATCGAACGCGCCCACGTAATTGATGCCGTTGTCGAAACTTTTGCCCCAGAGAATGGCTAGATTGCCCTCCTCCATGCCGCCCTCTTCCGGCGTCTGATAATAAGCACGTGCGCGAACCCCATCGAACTGCTTGATCGGAATCATGTTCACCACACCAGCGACTGCATCTGATCCGTACAAGGCAGAGCCGCCATCGAGCACGATCTCGACGCGCGCAATGGCGATGTCTGGGATCATGGCGGTCACCGAGGTATCAATGGCGCGCAGTCCGTCCACCATGCTCAGTGTGCTGTTCTCGCCAAGGCCCCGCAGATTGAATGTTGTACCTGTACTGCTCTGGGCACCGTCATTGCCGCCAAGAACGTTCAGTACAACATTGGTGTTCTGCGTAAAGCTCAGGTCCCGGATGTAGTTCGCCATGCTGGGCGCGCCGGACTGATAGAGCTCATCCTGGTTGATAGTCGCAACGGGAGAGTTCTGCGCGAACGCAGAGTTGCGGATGTAGGAGCCTGTTACCACGACTTCTTCGACTTCAGGATCGGCCGCGGTCTGGGCCTGGGCCTGGACCAGTGCGGGAAAGGCCATGGAAGCAACAAGACAGGAATGAATCAGATGACGCAGCTGCCCGCGTCGGGTGAAGGTATGCATGCTTATCTCCAGATGTTGGCCATTGCCGAGTGGACGACAGAGGGCCTTGTAATTTTGATATCAACTGTTGCGCACTTGAAAAGGCACTACTTGATTATCACTGGATGACTGCTTGCAGGTTGCAAATCCGGTACGTCGATAAACTACTACTACACCTTTTATACAAGATCAAAGCAGGACTCGATTGCAAAAGCAAACTGTTAGCTGAAACTTTTGCTCAATTTTCTTCAGTTCATCAAAGAGAGGTACGCTTGTTCAATAATATGACCTGCCGGACCAAACAAAAGGGCGCCGCGTGCCTGCACACGGCGCCCTTTTGCTCTTTCAGTGCACGGCAGCGCTCAGCGCCGCCGTGCCTGATGCATTACGCCCCGGGCGTCCAGTCCAGCGACAGATAGAACTGACGTCCCCAGGGAGTGGAGAGGCGCGTTTCAGCCCCGCCGATGATCGCCAGGCGCTGCGGGCGCTTGTCGAACAGATTGTTCACACCGACGCTGACACTGAACTCACTGTTGAAGTACTGATCGAACACATGGCCATAGCGCGCATCAAAGATGTACTCGCCGCGGACCTTGGAAGGAATATTCTTCGTGTTGTCGCCTTTCCATTCCGGATAGAAGTCCACCACCTGCGAGTCAAATACGAGGCTGCTCCAGTAATTGCCGGAGATTGACGCGCTCTGATTGCCACGGAACCAGGACAAGCGGGCATTGAGCTTGAGCTCTGGCAATGGCGGGGCGAGCCCTGTCCTGCCATTCTGCTTGCCAAGAGCCTCTGTTCGCACCTTGTCCAGCCCCATGTAGTCATAGGTCAGGTAATAGGTGCCTTGCACGGTTGTGGTGAAGGTGCCCCAGTTGGTGGTGTCCATGACGTACTGCGCTTTCGTGTCAACAAGGTCCACCCACACCGAGCTGATGTTCGCAGAGCGCGCAAACAGGCGTGACACTGATCCGTTGGGGTAACGCAGAATCGCCACACCCGGCTTGGTGGCTTCTACTGCCAGCCAGGCGTCGGCGGCTGCGCGGGTGGCAGAGCCCGGCACGGTGCTGTAGGCAGATCTGGCGATGCCTGTTTCTTCCAGGAATCTGGAGAACTGGAATCCCACCGTGTCCTGCGGACTGAGGGTTCGAATACGATCCTGATATTCGATCTGCTGATAATCCACTGACAGGTTCAGGCCTTCCAGGAAATTGCCAGAGGGCTCCCAGGTAAAGCCGATGTTCTGGATGGTCGAGGTCTCGGGCTGCAGCCCCGGGTTGCCTGACGAGCACCCTATGCCGCCGATCAGCGGTGTGCCTGTGAACTCGTCCCTGCCACTGAACATATCCGCGCAACGGTCATCCGCGACAAACGGACGCCCCTGGAAGGGTGAAGGTGCCAGGAAACTTTCGCCCCATGACGCACGAACGGCCAGGGTCGGCAATGCCTCCCAACGTACGGCTACTTTTGGCATGGTGGATACCAGGCCGAAGTCCTTCATTTCCTCATGTCGCACAGCCAGCTGCGCCGACAAGGTTTCCAGTACTGGAATTTCCACTTCCATGAACACTGATCGGACCTCAGAGCCATAATCGGCATCCGTCTGCCGCGCGCCCAGCACCTGGCTGTTGGCGTAATTCTCGCCAAGGACCGTCCAGGGGTCGGCGAAATCTCTGTTCAGCAGATCACGCCATTGAAAACCAACGGCCATCTGCACAGCGCCGGCTGGCACATCAAAGAGCTCGCCGGTAGCCAGTGTCTCAAAGATATCCAGATAGTTGCGGCTGGATGTCTCGTTCTTGTTTTCCAGCATGAGCCAGTCGATCATTTCCTGAGAATTGCTGGTCACGCCCGGAACGTAATGTTTGGACCGGGGAGACTGGGAGCCAAAGGGGTTGAACCACTCCTTGCCGCTGGGACCACCCCGTCCGGACATCGCCAGTTGCAGGCGGGATGTACTCACCACATTGGAATCCGACATCGACTTGGTTTCCTGCTGGGAGTAATAGGTATAGCCAGTCCAGGAGCCCGCGATGTCATACTCTGCAATCAGCTTGACTCTGTTGAAGAAGTTATGCGCGTGCACAGGCTTGGAGCTGTCGCTGTTGTACCAGGACGGCAGAGTGCCCCCGGTATTTCCAAATACGCGCCAGCTCCACGGTGTCAGGTCATAACCATAGTAATTGGCTGGGTGATTGGCCGGAATCTTCATGACAGCGCGGTCATTGCCGCCGTTGGGGGACGTGCCCGTCGACGTTTGCTTGTTCACACGCGCATGATTGTTCATGGTCAGGTTGAAGCGCAGCCAGTCGGTGGCCTCGAAGCTCACTGAGTTGTAGAGATTGTAATTGACCTCATGCCGGGAGTACGCGTGCTGGATGCTGTAGTCGTAGGTGCAATTGCCCAGGTAAACGGTTCCGGAGGGATTGCTGTTGTACCCGAGGCCTCGGGGCAGGGTGCCCTGATTGTACTGGCCGCAGTCACGATCCAGAAGGACGGCGCCCGTTGACGTGCCGCCGTGGGGTCCGAGGATATTTACACCCGGAGGCGCCCCAACCAGCCGTCTGTAGGACCCCACCGGGCCTGCGTTGGACGCGTTGTCCGAATGCTCCCACTCACGTGTGCGCTCGTACATCATCAGCGGCGTCTGCTTCTGAGCCTCGAAGGCCCCCACATACTCGACACCATTGTTGAAGGACTTGCCCCACATGAACGAGCCGGTCATGTTTTCCATGGCGCCATCTTCGGTGCGCTGATAGTAGCTACGCGCCTTGAAACCCTCGAACTGCTTGGTCGGAATGATATTGACAACGCCGGCCACGGCGTCAGAGCCATACAAGGCCGAGCCGCCATCCAGAACCATTTCCATACGGGCAACGGCAATTTCCGGCAGGCTGGCGGACATCAGGGTATTGAGTGAGCGGGTTCCGTCGATCAGAGTGAGGGTGGAGTTCTCGCCCAGGCCCCTGAGATTGAAGCTGCTGTTGCCGGTCTGCGAGCCGTCCGCTGTGCCCAGAACGATGTTCACAACGTTCGTGTTCTGCGTATAACTCAGATCTCGAATATAGGCGCCTATGTTGGGAGCACCGGATTCGAACAGGTCTTCCGCCGTTACGGTATCCACGGGGGAGTTCTGTGCAAACGCGCTGTTGCGGATGTAGGAACCCGTAACCACCACTTCTTCCACTTCGGGTTCAGCAGCAGCCTGCGCCTGTGCAAGCACGGGAAATGCGATGGAAGCAACAAGACAGGAATGAATCAAATGACGCAGCTGCCCGCGTCGGGTGAAGGTATGCATGCTTATCTCCAGGTATTGGCCATTGCCGTGTGGACGACAGAGGGCCTTGTAATTTTGATATCAACTGTTGCGCGCTTGGAAAGGCACTACTTGATTATCACTGGATGACTGCATGCGGAAATTTGCATATCTGGTACGTCGATAGACTACCACTACGCCTTTTTAAAACTTTGAAGCATGCCTGGTGGCCAGTTCGGCCACCAGGCATTCATTCAGGCATCAAACACCTGGTGTCCACTCCAGCGACAACCAGAACTGACGTCCCCATGGCGTGGAGAGTCGTGTCTCGGCACCGCCGATAATGCCCAGACGTTGCGGCCGCTTGTCGAACAGGTTGTTGATCCCCGTTGAGATCGTGAACTCACTGTCAAAGTACTGATCCAGAACAATCGCATAGCGTACGTCGAAGATGTACTCGCCACGAATGGTGCTGGGGATATTGGCGGGAAGTGCGTTGTTGCCATCTGCCGGGTAGAAGTCCACGACCTGGTCATCAAACTTGATACTGCTCCAGTAGTTCGCGGAAATTGACGCACTCTGATTGTCCCTGAACCAGTTCACCCGTGCGTTGGCCTTCAGCTCCGGCAGCGGTGGCACAATGCCTGTTCTGCCGTTCTGCTTGCCAAGTGCCTCTGTGCGAACGCCGTCCAAGCCCATGTAATCGTAGGTGTCATAGACGGTTGTCTGCAAGGTCGTGGTGAAATTGCCCCAGTTCTCTGTGTCCATTTCGTACTGCGCCTTGATGTCGACGAGATCGATCCACACAGAACTGATGTTGGCAGCCTGGGCGAACAGTCTTTCAACCGACCCGTTGGGATAACGACGGATCTTGTTGCCTGGCTGAGCGGCCTGGATAGCGAGCCATGCATCGGCCGCGGCGCGGGTCGCAGACCCCGGAACGGCGCTGTAGGCGGATTTGGCGATGCCGGTTTCAGCCAGGAAGCGGCTGAACTCGAAGCCCACTGTATCCTGCTGGCTCAGCGTGCGGATACGGTCTACGTATTCGATCTGCTGATAATCCACAGACAAGTTAAGACCTTCGAGGAAGTTGCCCGTAGGCTCCCACGTAAAGCCAAGGTTCGTGATGGTGGACGTTTCCGGCTCCAGGTTCGGGTTGCCTGACTGACACCAGACACCACCGATGAGGGGGGTGTTGGTGAATTCGTCAATGCCGCTGAACATATCGGCACAGCGGTCATCCGCCACGAAGGGGCGCGCCTGCACGGGTGACGGCGCCAGGAAGCTCTCGCCCCACGATGCACGTACAGCCAACTCAGGCAATGCTTCCCAGCGCAGAGAAACCTTGGGAGTGGTCGCTTCCAGACCGAAGTCCTTGAACTGCTCGTGGCGCACAGCAAACTGGGCATCCAGCCCTTCGATGATGGGCACTTCCAGCTCAGCAAACACTGAACGGGTTTCCGACACATAAATGGCATCTTTCAGGCGCGAACCCAGCACCTGACTGTTGGCGTAGTCTTCACCCAGAATGTCGTAGGGATCTTCGTAGACTTCGTTCACCAGATCACGCCACTGATAGCCGAAGGCCATCTGTGCAGCGCCGGCTGGCAGGTCCATGACTTCTCCTGTCAATACGGTCTCGAAGACGTCCAGGAAGTCGCGGGCGCCAAGACGATTGGGGTTGGAGAGCATCAGCCAGTCGATCATTTCCTGGGGATTGTCTGTCACACCTTTTACATAGCCCTTGGACAATGGCGACTGCGTACCAAAGGGGTTGAACCACTGCTTGCCACTGGGGCCGCCCATTCCGGACATCGCCAACTGCAAACGACTGGAGCTGACCACCACCTCATCAACTGTGTTCTTGGATTCCTGTGCAGCATAGTAGGTGTAGCCCGTCCAGGAGCCACTGATGTCGTACTCGGCGCTCAATTTCAGGCGATTAAGGGCATAGTCACTATCCACTTTCTTGGAGGTGTCGGTGTAATAAGACGAGGGAATGTTGCCGCCGGTGTTGCCGTACACGCGCCAGTTCCAAGGGGTCAGGTCTCGCTTCCAGATGTTGGCCGGATGGTTCGCAGGAATCTTCATCACCGCGCGGTCGTTACCGCCGTTGGGTGATGTCCCGGTGGTGCGCTGGTTGCTATAGCGATAGTGGTTGTTCAAAGTCGCGTTCAGACGCAGCCAGTCAGTGGCTTCGTAGCTGACTGTGTTGTAGAGGTTGTAGTTCACCTCGTGACGCGAGTAGGCGTGCTGGATACTGTACTCATAGGTACAGGCGCCATTGAAGATCGTTCCCGACGGGTTGGTGTTCTTGCCGCGTCCGTGTGTAGGGAACCCAGCGTTGAACGTGCCGCAGTCCGGGTCCAGCAATACGGCGCCGACACTGGTGCCGCCATGGGGCTGCAACAGCTGCACGCCTGGCTTGGCGCCACGCAGTTCACGGAATGATCCGATCGGGCCGGCGTTGGATGCGTTGTTGGAGTGCTCCCACTCGCGAGTGCGCTCATACATCATCAGTGGCGTCTGCTTCTGAGCTTCGAAAGCGCCGACATAATTGATGCCGTTGTCGAACGACTTGCCCCACATGAAGGAGCCAGTCATGTTCTCCATTGCGCCGTCTTCGGTGCGCTGGTAGTAGCTGCGGGCACGGAAGCCTTCAAATTCCTTGATCGGAATGATGTTGACCACACCCGCCACGGCGTCAGAGCCGTACAGAGCTGAGCCACCATCCAGCACCATCTCCATACGCTCGATGGCGATCTCGGGCAAGCTTGCGGACATCAGGGGGCTGAGCGTGCGGGCACCATCGATCAAGGTGAGTGTGGAGTTCTCACCAAGACCACGCAGGTTGAAGCTGCTGTTGCCGGTCTGCGCGCCATCTGCGCTTCCCAGCACGATATTCACAACGTTCGTGTTCTGCGTGTAGCTCAGATCACGAATGTAGGCGCCCATGCTGGGTGCACCGGACTCGAACAGATCCGTCTGGGATACCGTATCGACCGGGGAGTTCTGTGCAAAAGCACTGTTGCGGATGTAGGAACCCGTAACCACCACTTCTTCCACTTCTGGTTCAGTCTGAGCCTGAACAACAAGGGGAAGTGCAAATGAGGCAACGAGACAGGAATGGATCAAATGACGCAGTTGCCCGCGTCGGGTGATGTTAAGCATTTTTATCTCCGGTAATTGGCCGTAGCCGCTTGCGCGCTGCACAGCCTTTATTATTTAGATATCAATAGCGTGGTGCGTTATAAGGCACTTCTTGACTATCACTGGAGACTTCATGCACGAGGCAAATCCGGTACGACGATATACGACCATTAGACCTTATATCGCGGGATGTAATCAGGACCGCAAGTGAAATGCAAACACAGTTTTAATTCGTAACATCTTGTTACAATTGTTATTTCGAGCGGTCGCTCGATTCATCACAGCGGATCTATTGTGTACAGCGTTCAGAATTCAGGAATCCTCACACAGGACATACTGAAAAAAAAATCGGGCGCCGCATGTTGCCACACGGCGCCCGATCCTTTACGAGGAGACTTCTACTACTTACTGACCTGCCACGGAACGCTGCTTGGCGGCTTCACGCTGAGCAACAATCTCGGCATAACCGGCGTCGTCCAGGTGAGTGATCGCAATCCAGGCGTGAGTCATTTCGTCAGCAGTTCGGCTGCCGGCAACTACCCAGAAATCCGGATCAGGATTGTTGGGGTTGTTGGCGGTGTTGTCGTACCACTGCTTGATGACCAGCACGGCGCCTGTCGGCACCAGAGGCGCTACGTCAGCTTCGTACAGGTGACTGTGATGCCAGGTGGCGCTCCAGTTGGAGACCTGGCTGATCTCCTCGGTGCGACCAGTGGCCGGGTAGTAAATCTGCAGTGAAGCAGCCCGCATGCGCAAATGGCCGTGGGGCTGGAAGCTGTCGATACGGACCGGGTGGTCAAACGAGTGGAAGCCCTGTGTCATGGCAGTGCCATGCGGCGGAACTACCAGTTCGCCTTCATCGAGTCTGTAAAGCTTCAGGTCCTGCTTGTACTTGGCAACGTTCTGATAACCTTCCGGGTGCAGCCAGATACCGATCTCCACCACGTTTTGTTCAATCACTGTGCCCGGCGCTGTTGCGCCCACTCCACCGGGGAACAGGTGAATGTCCCAGCGAATGCGTGCATTGGCTGGCAGTGTGCGGCAGACGCCTTCAGGGGCAATCTCGCCCCACTTGCCCATCGCGTACTCAGTCAGCATGCCGACATCTTCATACTCGCCATCGGCGTTCCTGACCTCAACGTTGGAGTTGGCGTGGTGTACCACGGCCTTCGCGTTGCCGGCCGGCTTCACCTGGATGGCCTTGATGCAGCGCTCAGTCGTCAGGCCTGTCTCGACGAAGGGGCGGTGCCACATGTCATTGCCAAGGGCAGGCACATCGATTGGAGCGGAGTCCAGAATCAGCGTCGGCTGACCAAACTGGGCGGCAAACGTCCACTCATCGCTGGCTGGCAGGTTGGCTACCGGGTGCGAACGATCGCCCCAGTCCCCTTCCGGAGCGCCCTGGGCAACCCACTGAGTGATTGTGTTGATTTCTTCGTCAGACAGACGCCAGTCACCCTGCAGATCCTGAATGCCGATGTGATCGTCGTAGGAGTAGGGAGGCATTTCTTTGTTGGCAACACGCATTCCGATCAGGGGCGCCCAAGGACGAACCTGTTCGAAGTTGGTGAGTTGCATCGGGCCGATGGCACCTTCCCGGTGGCAGACAACGCAGTTGTCCGTGATGATCTGAGCGACGTGATCGGCGTAAGTGATCTCGCCGGAGTCGATGGAAAGGCCTGTTTGTGCCTGTGCCTGACCACTCATTCCAGCCATTGCAAGAATGGCAAATCCTAGCGCGGCCTTACCAGTGTGCTTGAAGCTCCACCGCTGTTTCGTGTGCATGTGCATCTCCTGTTCATCCCAGTTACTGGCCAAATTCGCTGACTTGCTGTGAGGCCATAATTATTTGAATTTCAAAAACTTGCTTTGAAATAAGGGGGGCTTGAATATCACGGGATGACTACATGCGGAACGCAAATCCAGTAAAACGATACAAGTCCACAAGACCTTATGAATTCGAATCTACGACGAAGTCTCAGAGGAATGCAATCAAATTATTTTAACGTAACATACTGTCACATCTTCCAGTTGCGACGCTGGCGCACATCGGCCAGCCGATTTTACTGTGGGGATCGTTCCGGACGGGGCTCCGAGGATCGACTGACAAGGGCCGGGAAGAAAATCGGGCACCGCATGTCGCCACACGGCACCCGACCCCTTACGAGGATTCTCTTTCCAATTACTGGCCGGCGACGGAACGCTGCTTGGCTGCCTCGCGCTGCGCGACAATCTCAGCATAACCCGCGTCATCCAGGTGCGTGATGGCGATCCATGCATGGGTCATCTCGTCGGCAGTACGGCTGCCGGCCACTACCCAGAAGTCCGGATCAGGATTGTTCGGGTTGTTGGCGGTGTTGTCATACCACTGCTTGATCACCAGCACGGCACCTATCGGCAACAGCGGTGCAACATCAGCCTCATAAAGATGGCTGTGATGCCAGGTCGCGCTCCAGTTGGAAATCTGGCTGATCTCCTCGGTGCGGCCGGTGGCCGGGTAGTAGATCTGCAGCGACGCAGCACGCAGTCTCAGATGGCCGTGCGGCTGGAAGCTGTCAATGCGAACAGGGTGGTCGAAGGAGTGGAAGCCCTGAGTCATGGCTGTGCCATGCGGCGGCACAATCAGCTCGCCTTCATCCAGTCTGTAAAGCTTCAGGTCTTGCTTGTACCTGGCGACGTCTTTATAGTCTTCAGGATGCAGCCAGATGCCGATCTCAACGACGTTGTCCTCGATCACTGTGCCCGGCGCAGTCGCACCCACACCGCCTGGGAACAGGTGGATGTCCCAGCGAACCCGGGCATTGGCCGGCAACGTACGGCACACACCTTCCGGCATGATCTCGCCCCACTTGCCCATGGCGTACTCAGTCAGCTGACCATAGTCCTCATATTCGCCATCGGCATTCATGATCTCGACATCTGAATTCGCGTGATGCACTACTGCCTTGGCATTGCCGGCCGGCTTCACCTGAATGGCCTTGATGCAGCGGTCTGTGTCCAGCCCTGTGTAGACATAGGGGCGGTGCCACATATCGTTGCCCAGCGCGGGCACGTCGATCGGCGCGGAGTCCAGAATCAGCGTGGGCTGACCGAACTGTCCCGCGAAACTCCACTCATCGGCGCTGGGCAGATCCGCCACCGGGTGCGAACGGTCTCCCCAATTGCCTTCAGGAGCACCCTGTGCGACCCACTGTGTGATAGTGCCGATCTCTTCTTCCGTCAAACGCCAGTCACCCTGCAGATCCTGAATACCGATATGATCATCATAGGAATAGGGGGGCATTTCCTTGTTGGCCACGCGTACCCCGATCAGCGGAGCCCAGGGGCGGATCTGTTCGTAGTTGGTGAGCTGCATCGGACCGATACCACCTTCGCGATGGCAGACCACACAATTGTCGGTAATGATCTGGGCAACGTGATCAGCATAGGTGATCTCGCCGGAGTTGATGGACAGACCAGACTGCGCCTGCGCCACACCGCTCATTCCAAGTATT
This sequence comes from Klebsiella pneumoniae, assembly GCA_945877175.1. Lineage (GTDB taxonomy): Bacteria > Pseudomonadota > Gammaproteobacteria > Pseudomonadales > Pseudohongiellaceae > UBA5078. Next base: position 23,268 of record CAMCRC010000022.1, read on the forward strand.
GCGAAAACCGAAGCGCCAAGGACTGCCCTGCCTGAATGTCTGAATACCCGCGATATTGATGTACGCATGTTCATCTCCTTTTCATCACAAGTTGGAGGCTGTCATCAACACGCTGGCTGACAACCAATTCTCATTTTTATTGAACAATCTTGCTCTAAAAACAAGGAAGGCGAAGTTAATCACCGGATGACTACATGCTGAGGCAAATCCGGTACAACGACCCAAGCCGAGTGCACCTTATGGCTTCAAATTTAAGCCTTCTCTCAATGCGCTGGCAATATGAATTTTCATCATGTTGCAAATTGTTACACTTTTTATTTTTCACACAAATTATTCCAAAAGTGTGGACTCTTTTGAAATGCGCATTCTCAATCAATCGTATTAAGTCAGCCTTAAAAAGCAGGCAAAAAAAATCGGGCACCGTATGTTGCCACACGGTGCCCGACCCTTTACGAGGAGACTATTGCTGCTTACTGACCTGCCACGGAACGCTCTTTGGCCGCTTCACGCTGTGCCAGGATTTCCTGGTAGCCTGCGTCGTCCAGGTGAGTGATCGCAATCCAGGCATGCGTCATCTCGTCAGCGGTGCGGCTGCCAGCCACTACCCAGAAATCCGGATCAGGATTGTTGGGGTTGCCGGCAGTGTTGTCATACCACTGCTTGATCACAAGCACGGCGCCAGTGGGAACAAGCGGCGCGACATCTTCTTCATACAGGTGGCTGTGATGCCATGTAGCGCTCCAGTTGGAGATCTGGCTGATCTGCTCGGTACGGCCAGTCGCCGGATAGTAGATCTCCAGGGACGCGGCACGCATTCTCAGATGACCGTGGGGCTGGAAGCTGTCGATACGCACCGGGTGGTCGAACGAGTGGAAGCCCTGCGTCATGGCGGTGCCATGGGGCGGAACAACAAGCTCGCCTTCATCAAGTCTGTAATTCTTGAGATCCTGCTTGTACTTGGCGACGCCCTCATAGCCTTCCGGGTGCAGCCAGATGCCGACTTCAACGACGTTGTCCTGGATCACGGTGCCCGGTGCCGTGGCGCCAACACCGCCAGGGAACAGGTGAATGTCCCAGCGGATGCGTGCGTTGGCCGTCAGGGTTCGGCACACGCCCTCCGGCGCGATCTCACCCCACTTGCCCATCGCATACTCCGTCAGCAAGCCAACTTCTTCATACTCGCCATCAGCATTCAAGACCTCGACGTAAGAGTTGGCGTGATGCACCACAGCCTTGGCATTGCCGGCCGGCTTCACCTGAATGGCCTTGATACAGCGATCTGTTTCCAGTCCGGTATAGGCAAATGGCCGATGCCACATGTCGTTGCCCAGCGCGGGCACGTCGATAGGCGAAGAGTCCAGAACCAGAGTGGGCTGACCGAACTGGGCAGCAAAGTTCCACTCATCGCTTGGCGGCAGGTCTGCTACCGGATGCGAACGGTCGCCCCAGTCGCCTTCCGGAGCGCCCTGGGCTACCCACTGAGTGACAGTGTCGATTTCTTCCTGGCTGAGACGCCAGTCGCCCTGCAGATCCTGAATGCCGATGTGCTCGTCATAAGCATAAGGAGGCATATCCTTGTTGGCTACGCGCATTCCGATCAGCGGCGCCCAGGGACGGACCTGATCGAAATTGGTCAGCTGCATCGGACCGATGCCGCCTTCGCGGTGACAGACCACGCAGTTGTCCGTAATGATCTGGGCAACGTGATCTGCATAGGTGATCTCGACGGAGTCGATGGACAGGCCGGACTGCGCCTGTGCCTGACCGCTTATTCCCAGCACTGCCAGGACGGCAATGCCCAGCGCGGCTTTGCCTGTGTGCTTGATTGACCAACGCTGTTTCGTGTGCATGATCGTTTCCTTTTCATCTCCGATTGGTGGCCAGCGTGACGTGAATGCACTGGGGCCTTTATTATTCAAATATCAACAGTTTTGTGCAGTACAAGGCACTTGCTGATAATCACTGGAGACAACATGCGAAACGCAAATCCGGTAGGACGATATACAAGCACTGAGCCTTGCTTGTGAGGATATAAACAGGAGCTTCGAAGAAAAGCAAACACAGAATCCGTTCGTAACATTTTGTCACAAACGCCGATGGAACGGTCGTTCGATATTATTGGTGGCCGTAATGTGAGGAGCGTTCCGATTTAAGAGAAATGCAGCGCGGGAGGCTGAAAGAAATCGGGCGCCGCATGTTGCCACACGGCGCCCGACCCTTTACGAGGAGACTTTTACTACCTACTGACCTGCCACCGAACGCTGCTTGGCTGCCTCGCGCTGGGCCACGATCTCGGCATAGCCGGCGTCGTCCAGGTGAGTGATCGCGAGCCAGGCATGTGTCATCTCGTCGGCCGTTCTGCTGCCTTCCACCACCCAGAAATCCGGATCAGGATTGTTTGGGTTGTTGGCAGTGTTGTCATACCACTGCTTGATCACCATGACGGCTCCGGTGGGAACGAGCGGTGCAACATCTTCTTGAAACAGGTGGCTGTGATGCCATGTTGCGCTCCAGTTGGAGATCTGGCTGATCTGCTCTGTGCGACCCGTGGCCGGATAGTAGATTTCCAGCGAAGCAGCGCGCATGCGCAGGTGACCGTGCGGCTGGAAGCTGTCGATACGGACCGGGTGGTCGAACGAGTGGAAGCCCTGCGTCATGGCGGTGCCATTCGGCGGAACAATCAGCTCGCCCTGATTCAGGCGATACAGGCTCAGGTCCTGCTTGAAGCGCGCCTGGCTCTCGTAGCCTTCCGGGTGCAGCCAGATGCCGATCTCGACAACGTTGTCCTCGATCACAGTGCCCGGTGCCGTAGCCCCCACACCGCCTGGGAACAGGTGAATGTCCCAGCGAATGCGGGCATTGGCCGGCAGGGTGCGGCAGACGCCATCCGGCGCTATCTCGCCCCACTTGCCCATCGCGTACTCAGTCAGCATGCCGACATCTTCATACTCGCCATCGGCGTTCCTGACTTCGACGTTGGAGTTGGCGTGGTGCACCACGGCCTTGGCATTGCCGGCCGGCTTCACCTGAATGGCCTTGATGCAGCGCTCAGTCGTAAGACCAGTTTCAACATAGGGGCGGTGCCACATGTCATTGCCAAGGGCAGGCACATCGATCGGAGCGGAGTCCAGAATCAGCGTCGGCTGACCGAACTGGGCTGCAAAATTCCACTCATCGCTTGGTGGTAAATCGGCAACCGGGTGAGAACGATCACCCCATTCGCCTTCCGGCGCGCCCTGGGCTACCCACTGAGTGATCGTGCTGATTTCTTCGTCGGACAGACGCCAGTCACCCTGCAGATCCTGAATGCCGATGTGATCGTCGTAGGAGTAGGGAGGCATTTCCTTGTTGGCAACACGCATTCCGATCAGGGGCGCCCATGGACGAACCTGTTCGAAGTTGGTCAACTGCATTGGGCCGACACCGCCTTCGCGGTGGCAGACAACGCAGTTGTCCGTAATGATCTGAGCGACGTGATCGGCATAGGTGATCTCGCCGGAGTTGATGGACAGACCGGACTGCGCCTGCGTCTGCGCACTCATGCCCAGGACCGCGAGAACGGCGACGCCGAGCGCAGCCTTTCCGGAGTGCCTGATATTCCAATACTGCTTGATGTTCATGTTCCTCTCCTTACCACGTAAATGATCGAACAGCCAATGCGTTGGGCGTACATTGCGATCGTTTGTCAGCACTTCTAACGGGCCCTTCATGTGCTTTGAACCAGCAATCTGCCATGCCGAACAGATTTCTGCACAAGCCAGGTCGTGAATATATTCCTTAAAATCCGGCGTTCAAGCTTGGCGGTATTGGTTTTATTGATCTAAATCAAGATTTCTAGATTTGGCATGCCGGGACGACCAATGAACAGGCCAGCAAAGCAGTGGAATGGCAATTCCATCGCGGCCAGACAAGGCGGGCTGTCAGCACGTGGTGTCGCCCGGCAGATCGACACGCTAAACTGCTTGCGGCCAGGCCAATCTTCGACCATCACAAGGACTCCCCATGAAAGCCACACTGTTAATGACTCTCATCGCCCTCGCCGCGCTGGGGGTTGCCTTTCTCCAGTATCAGGAAGCTGCTTCCCTGCGGGGCAGCCTGGCGCGCAGCGAAGAAGCCAGACTGGCCCTGCAGGCGCAGGTGGACGCCAATGTCGCTCAGCAGGAAAGTGTGCAGCAACAGATTCAGCAACTGGAGGACAATCTGCGCAGCTCTTCCCAGCAGCTGCTGCAGCTGTCGAACAGCCTGCAGGAAGCCCGGGAGATACTGTTACCGCCAAACCCGGCGCCCTGAGCACCCCGCCCGGCAAGAGGCCCTCCCGCCGGAAAGCGCAGCTAGTTGATGACCTTCTTGGTGGAATTCTTTACATTAGCCTCCATCTATACGAGCAGTCGCTGCATCGTCCGAATCCTTCTGGAGAATCCTATGTTCTACGCCCCGATCTCTGGGTCTGCCCGATCTGCCCTGGGCGCCCTGGTGCTGTTTTCGGCTCTCTTCGCCTGCAGTCCGCAAACGCCGACAGCCCCCACCGAAAGCCCTGCTGCCGAGACGGCGTCGAGCGTCACCGCCGGCTATCGTCGCATCAACGCCGCGAACCCCGCCGACGCCCTCAACACCCAGATCTTCGAACTCGACAACGGTCTGCAGGTATACCTGACCGAGAACCACGAAGAACCGCGTTTCTACGCCGAGATTGCCGTGAAGGCCGGCAGCAAGAATGACCCGGCGGACGCCACAGGTCTGGCCCACTACCTTGAACACCTGCTCTTCAAGGGCACCCAGGAGATGGGCACGCTGGACTACGCGGCCGAGAAGCCCTTTCTGGACCAGATCACCTCCCTCTACGAACAGCATTTCAACGAGACCGATCCTGCCGCGCGCGCTGCCATCTATGCCGAAATCAACCGCGTGTCCCAGCTCGCCGCGCAGTACGCCATTCCCAATGAAATGGACAAGCTTTACAACGCCATGGGCGCGTCGAATCTGAACGCCCACACCTGGCATGAAGAGACCGTCTACAAGGTGGGCCTGCCTTCCAACCGTCTGCAGCAGTGGGCCACCATCGAGTCCAGCCGCTTCATCGACCCGGTCTTCCGGCTGTTCCACACCGAGCTGGAAACGGTTTATGAGGAGCAGAACCAGAGCCTGGACAATCGTGATCGCGTCTCTTACTACGCCATGGGCCGGCTGCTTTACAAGAATCATCCCTACGGCCAGCAAACCACCATTGGCGACTCCGAGCACCTCAAGAACCCGTCGCTCGTCTATATCCAGAATTATTTCGACACCTATTACGTGCCCAACAACATGGGCATCTTCATCAGTGGCGACATCGATATCGAGCAGACCATCGCCACCATCGCCGAGCATTTTGGCAAGTGGGAGCGCAAGGAAGTGCCGGAGGTCGGCCCGTGGCCAGAAGAGCCGATTCAGGGCGTAGAGCGCGAAACCGTCAGATATCTGGGCGAAGAGGAAGTGCAGATCGCTTTCCGCACTGTGCCCAACGGCCATCCTGACAAGGAAGCCCTGATGCTGGTGGACATGATTCTGGACAACCGAACTGCCGGCCTGATCAACATCAATCTCAACCAGGCCCAGGCCGTGCAGGCAGCTGGCTCGTCACCGGAGTTTCTGAACGACTATGGTTCGCAGCGCCTCTGGGGCGTACCCAAGCAGGGCCAGACCCTGGCAGAAGTCGAGCAACTGCTTCTGGACCAGATCGCCCATATCCGTGCCGGCGAGTTCGAGGACTGGATCATTCCGGCCATCGTCAACGACTTCAAGAAGAGCCAGAAGCAGGCGCTGGAATCCAATACCGCCCGCGTGACCACCATGCGGCAGGCCTTCATGGCCAGTGAGGAGTGGGATCACTACGTGGCCGAGATCGCGCGACTGGAACAGGTTGGCAAGGACGATATCGTGCGCGTCGCCAATCAGTATTTCGGCACCAGCTATGTCGCCGTTCACCGCGTGAACGAGCAGCATGAGATTCCTCACGTCGAGAAGCCGCAGATCGACCCGGTTGACATCGACCCCAGCCGCCAGTCGCTGTTCGCGTCCAATATCCTGACTATGCCTTATGAGGAGATCGAACCCACCTTCGTGGACGCCACTCAGGACTACCAGATCGTGGAATTCGCGCCAGGCGTGCCTCTTTACTACTCCCCCAATCCACTGAACGATTTGTTCTCGTTCTCCATCAGCGTCGAGACGGGCACGGAAGAGAATGACCGCCTTGGCCTTGCCACGGCTCTGCTGGAGAAGTCCGGTACCGGCGACATGTCGGCGGCCGACCTGCAGAAGGAATGGTACCGGCTGGGCAGTGAGTTCGGCATCAGCGCAGGCGCCAACGAGTCTTCAATTGGTATCAGCGGACTGGATGAACAGTTCGAGCCCACGCTCAGCCTGATGCTGGCACTGGTGCGCAACCCCGTGTCTGACGAGGCCACGCTGGAAGAGATGAAGGCCATCATCCTCAAGTCCCGTGAAGAGCAGAAGCAAGACCCGGGTGCCATCAGCCAGGCGCTGTTCCTGTACAACCGCTATGGCGAAGACTCGCCCATGCTGCAGACCCTCACTGCTGCCGAGATCGCGGCGTCCACAGCGCCACAGCTGCAGGATGAGATCCGCAATCTGCTGACCTACAAGCACACCTTGAGCTACACCGGCTCACTGCCACTGGATCAACTGCAGGAGAGTCTGCGCCGCTTGTACGACGTGCCGGCCGAGCTCAAGGATACCCCGCCTTACCGCTTCCGAACGGCGCGGGTGGTGGAGTCCAATGAGGTTTACGTGGTGAATCAGGCCACGGCCCAGGCCCAGGTGCGCATCGAGTTTCCGGACGGCACCTATGACGAGGCCCTTGTCGTCCCCTCTTCGCTCTACAACACCTACTTCGGCACCAGCATGTCCAGCGTGGTGTTCCAGGAACTGCGCGAGGCGCGCGCGCTGGCCTATTCTGCCCAGGCCCAGTACACCCAGGGCGGCCGCCTCAATGCCGAGAACCTGGCGATCGGTGCCATTGGCTCGCAGAATGACAAGACAGTGGAAGCCCTCGGCGCGTTCCTCGACCTGTTTGACAACATGCCTTCCTCCGGCGAGCGTTTTGAAGAGGCTCGCAGTTCACTGGAGAACCGCTACCGCACCTCGACAGTGGGCTTCCGGCAGATCATCGGCACCGTGCGCTCCTGGGAGCGTCTGGGCCTGGACGGCGACCCGCGTCCGGAGCGCTTCGACCAGCTGCGCAACAGCACACTGGAAGACATGCTGGCCTTCCAGCGCGACAATATCGCTGGCAAGCCGAAGCTGATCTCGATAGTCGGCGATCTGTCCCGCATTGATGTGACAGCCCTCGCGCAGTTCGGCACGGTGACGGAACTGCAGGTCGACGACCTGTTCGTGGAATGACAGGACACGGGACGTGGCAGCAAGACAGGAAAATACAGACGCACCGCTGAGCGTCACCGGGCTGAACAAGCGCTATGGTGCCACGCCTGTGCTCATGGATCTGAATCTGGCAGTTGAGCCAGCGGCCGTGCATGGCCTGGTTGGCCTGAACGGCTCCGGCAAGACCACCACGCTGGAGTGCATCCTTGGCATGCGCCCCTTCGACAGCGGCGAAATCCAGGTGCTGGGGCTGCGGCCCAACGAGCTATACCGCAGCGAAGGCGGCGTGGTCAGTATCTTCGACAGCCCAAGCCTGCATCCGCAGCTTACGGTGCGGCAGACGCTGGAACACGCCAGCCTGCTGTGCCCCCGAGCAGTTCGCTCGCCCGCCCAGGTCGAAGAAATGCTCGGAATTGGCAAGTACAGCCACTATCGCATCCGCGAACTTTCGCTGGGCAATCGCCGTCGCACCTCCATTGCTCAGGCCCTGCTCGGTCAACCCGGCTTTGTGATTCTGGACGAACCCTTCAACGGTCTCGATGCCGGCGGCGTCGACGACGTACTCGCTCTGATCTCCCGCCTCAACCGCGAGGAAGGCACCGCATTCCTGTTGTCCAGCCATCAGCTGCCCTATCTGGAGCAGGTGTGCTCCCATCTGTCGATCCTGCACAAGGGGCGTATCGCGGTCAGTGACCGCGTCGACAAGCTGTTCAATGCCCAGAGCACCCGTCTGCTGGTGCACTGTGACGACGTAGTTCGCGCCTGCGCCATCGTGCAGGACATTCCCGGCGTGCAGATCGAAGACACCAGTGAAGCCGGGCTGCTGACCTTGAAGCTGGACCGCGCCAACCCGGGACTGATCAATCAGCGCCTGGTGCAGAAAGGCATCATGGTCAGCGAACTGGTGCCCGAGCGCGCCTCGTTGACCAGCCTGTTTCATCAGATCACCAGCCCGGCGCTCAACGACAAGGGCGCAGAGCGAGGCGCGGCATGAACGGCTTTCTCGCGGCGCTCAAGGCGGAATTGTACGTTGCACTGCGCAGCAACAGCGCGCGCCTGCTGGTCGTGTTGCCAGTCTTCATCGTGATCGCCCGCGCCAGTGTCGTGAAGCTGACAGAGACGGGGCAACAGGCCCGCGAAGCCCTGCTGGGAGGCGGCGATGATGTGACCGCGACAAGCAATGCCTGGGGCCATTTTGTCGATAGCTTCACCACTGGTCTGACGCTGATGAGTCTGTCGCTGGTGGCCTATGCTGCCTGGTCCTTTGCCAATGACCGCGACACCGGCGCCCTTCGCCATGTCTTGATCCGCCGTGTCAGCCGCCCCGGTCTGGTGCTGGCCAAGCTGCTGACAGTGTATCTGCTGGCACTGGCCGCCCTGGTGCTGCTGAGCCTGGGCATCGCGGCAATTACTGCGCTGCTGTGGGACTTCGGCCCGGTAGTGGAAGATGGCTATGAATTGATTGGCAGCGACGAGATCCGCAGCGAAGTCTGGCTGGGCCTGCGCCTGGCGCTGATCCCGCTGCCAACGGCGCTCGCTTTCGGCGTGCTGGTGTCCGTTCTGGCGCAGTCGGCCACCCAGGCGGTCACGGCGGCACTGGGTGTGACGCTGGCGCTGGACGTGTTCAAGGGCGTGCTGGGCGATGCGGCCCATTATCTGTACGCCAGCTTTCAGCCATCGCTGATCGATCAGTCCTATCTGCAGGATGTCGGGCGTCTGGTGCGAGGTTACTCCGATGTCATGATTGACCCACAAGTCCTGTCTTTGAATGAGTGGGTGCCGTTGCCACAACTGGCGCTGTTCGTCGTGATTGCCCTGCTTGTCGTGAGGAGAAAGGCCCTGTGAGACTGTCCATCCGTCATTGCCGTCTTCCGGACCGACTTGCCCTGCCCGGCCTGTGCGCCGTGCTGCTGGCCGGCTGCATGAGCAGCGAGCCCCGCCAGCTGGTGCCCAGCCTCACTTTGTCGCCGGAGACGGTGAGCCTGAGCGGCGGCGAACCTGTGGGCAGCGGCCTGAACTTTGGCATGAGCACCGCCCTCAACGAGAGCGATTCCCTCAGCAACATCGCCATTCTGCCGGGCGTGCGCGTGCGCGCCGTGACACCGGATGGCGCTGCGGATCTGGCGGGGCTGCGGGCGGGCGACGTGATCCTGAAAATCGACCAGCGCGAGGTGAATCACCCCGATCTGGTGGAAGCCCTGGCGCAGCAGACCGACACAGCCGGTGCCTTCACGCTGGAAGTGCGCCGCAACACCACTGTCTTTCAGACCATCCTGAATGCCAGCGCTCAGCGCGATGCCCGTGCCGACCTGGTGGAACTCTACCGCGCTGACCCGATCGCCACCCGCGCCGGCTATGTCACCGAGATTTATGACACGGCGGGTGGCCAGCCCCGCTCGGGAGCCCGCATTGTCGAGTTGTTTGACGCCAGCCCCCTGCCGGATGCCGGGCTGGAGATTGGCGACACCATCCTCGCACTGAACGACGTTCCCGTGACCTCGGCCCAGGACTTCATCACCCGTCTGAACACCGAACACACTCTCGGCGAAGACGTGCGCCTGAGCGTGGCGCGCGACTCGACACTGGCATTGGAGACCTTTGGACGCGAAGTGCGCCTGTGGAGTCCCGGGCGGCGGCTCAGTCGCCTGTCACTGGGCCCCCTTCTGCAGTATGAGTCCAGCCTGAGTCCTGAGCAGACCCGCCTGTCCATCGGCGACCTCTGGTTGTTCTCGCTGTTCAGTTACAGCCATGAAGAAGGCGAGAAGGAATACAGCCTGCTGAGCCTGTTCCGGTTCGCCACTGGCTATGGCGAGCTGGTCGAGGAGGCCGCGCCATGAATCCCCATCGCCGCGCCCTTTGCGCCGCGCTGTCTGCGCTGCTGGCAGGCCTTACGCTGACAGGCAGCGCCACACTGCAGGCCCAGCTCAATTTCGCCGCCTCGGAGATTGCGTTGGGTGAGTGGCCGGATGATGTGCTGCGCGAAGACATGGATGGCGACGGCCGCCTGGACCTGATCGTGCCGCACTGGAGCGCTGACGCCGGGCGCGAAATGCTGATCTACCTGCAGGACGGCGGGGGTCGTTTCCCCCCCGAACCCTCTCGCCACGTGGAGATCAAACCCGAGATCATTGCGGTCGCCCTGGCCGAGCTGCGCCCCGCGCCAGGCAAGGAGCTGCTGCTGTTCTCCGGTACCGGCGTCTTCAGTCTGTCCTCAGCGATTCCCAGCTACACCGACAATCTAAGGCCGCTATTCGACTGGCCACTGGTAGCCTCGGTGCCGGACCGTCGCCGTGTCCTCTACTTTCCCACGCTGCCCGACATGAATGGTGACGGCTTTGTCGACCTGCTGCTGCCCGGCCGCGACAGCTATGGCTATTTCAAGGGTGGTGCAGACGAGCAATTCACACTGGCCCATGCCTTCAGTACCGTGAATCAGGAACTGGATCCCTCGGAAGTGCCGCTTGGCGGGGCACGCCTGGACACCAGCATCGCCATCAATGAGCGGGAAGGCATCGTGCTCAATGTGCGCGCTCTGGGCGCTACGGTCTTTGAAGACTTCCTGTCTTCCTGGCAGGACAGCACCCAGACCACCTTGCTGGAAGCACAGCACTGGCTGCCCGCGGCAATCTTCGCGAACATGAACGACGACAAGGTTCTGGACATCGTGTTCATGAACATTGGCAATGATCTGTACGGACAGATCAACATTCTGGAACAAACCAGCGATGGCAGCTTCGCAGACGTGCCGGACTGGCGCGGACCGATCGACACTCGTGGCGACATCCGCCTGCTGGACGTCAGTGGCGACGGCCTGCCCGATGTGCTGCGCATCATCGACAACTCCAACGAGTGGACAGTGCAGTTCTTCCTGAACAAGGGTGGCGCGTTCGCACTCGACCAGCCCGATCAGGTGATGCGTTTCTCAGGCTATGACCTGACCCTGTCCGTCACTGATATCGCAGGCGACGGCCGTCCGCAGCTCAGCGTCAGCTACTACACGATTCCAGTGGTCAATGCCGTGCGCACTGCCAGCATCGTTCGCTCGCAACTGCTTTACGCCAGCAGTACCGCGCCCGGCGAAGTGTTCACTACGCGACCCGATTTCAAACTCGACGAAAACTTCTCGGCGGATGCCGTGCGCGGCCTGTCCTCGCAGATTCATTTGCAGACGGACCTGGATGGTG
>CAMCRC010000023.1 GCA_945877175.1 Klebsiella pneumoniae
CCGCGAACAGACTCGTTCGAGCAAGTTCGCGGGCAAGCCCGCTCCTACAGGTCTGGCGTGTTACTGACCGCGCGTCGCCGAGCCGCGCTCGGAACGCTTGCGCTCGCTCTCGGTGAGCAGCTTCTTGCGCAGACGGATGTGGTTTGGCGTGATCTCCACCAGCTCATCATCCTCGATGAACTCCATGGCCTGTTCCAGAGTGTGTTTCACCGGCGTGGTCAGAACGATGTTCTCGTCTGTGCCCGATGCGCGCACGTTGGTCAGTTGCTTGCCCTTGGTAGGGTTCACCACCAGATCATTGTCGCGGCTGTGCAGCCCGACGATCATGCCTTCGTAGACTTCCACGTTGGGGTCCACGAACAGACGACCGCGCTCCTGCAGGAACCACAATCCGTAGCCCAGCGTCTTGCCCTTGATCATGGAAACCAGCACGCCATTCTTGCGCTGACCGATATTGCCGACCTTGATCGGGCCGTAATGGTCAAACACATGGTTCATCATGCCGCTGCCGGAAGTCATGCTCAGGAACAGGGAACGGAAGCCGATCAAACCCCGCGTCGGCACCAAGTACTTCAGGCGGACGCGGCCTTTGCCGTCGAGGGTCATGTCCTGCAGATCCGCCTTGCGCATACCGAGCTCTTCCATGACAGCACCCTGGTGCTGCTCGTCGCAGTCGATCACCAGCGCTTCGTGAGGCTCCTGCGTGACGCCGTCCACTTCCTGAAGAATTACCTCCGGACGCGAGACAGCCAGTTCGAACCCTTCGCGACGCATGTTCTCGATCAGCACGGACAAGTGCAATTCGCCCCGGCCGGACACCTTGTACTTGTCGGGCGTCTCGCCCGGTTCAACGCGCAACGCCACGTTGTATATCAATTCGCGCTCAAGGCGATCACGCAGGTTGCGCGTGGTGACGAACTTGCCATCCTGACCAGCAAACGGAGAGTCGTTCACCTGGAAAGTCATGCTGATGGTGGGCTTGTCCACTGTGAGCGGGGGCATGGCGACAACATGCTCAGGGTCGCACAAGGTGTCGGAGATGTTCAGCTTGTCGATGCCTGTGATGCAGACAATTTCGCCGGCACGGGCTTCGGCCACGTCCACGCGCTCCAGTCCCAGGTGGCTCTTCACCTGCAGAATCTTGCCCTTGCGGGTCTTGCCTTCGCGGTCGATGATCACGACCTGCTGGTTCACTTTGGCAGTTCCACCGGTCACCCGGCCGATGCCGATAACGCCTACGTAACTGCTGTAGTCCAGGGCGCTGATCTGCATCTGGAAAGGCGCGTCAACGGCAACAGGGGGCGGGGGCACACGGTCAATCACTGTCTGGAAGAGCGGCGTCATGTCGTCTGCCATCTGATCCAGCTCAAGACCGGCGAAACCGTTCAGAGCAGAGGCATACACCACGGGGAAATCCAGTTGCTCGTCGGTGGCACCGAGGCGGTCGAACAGGTCGAACACTTCACCGAGAACCCAGTCAGGACGCGCACCGTCACGGTCTACCTTGTTGATCACGACGATGGGCTTGAGGCCCTGGTCGAAGGCTTTCTGGGTCACGAAGCGGGTCTGCGGCATCGGGCCGTCCACCGCGTCCACCAGCAGAAGCACAGAGTCCACCATCGACATGACACGCTCTACTTCACCGCCAAAGTCGGCGTGTCCGGGCGTATCCACGATATTGATGTGGTAACCATTCCAGTTGATGGCGGTGTTCTTGGCCAGAATCGTGATGCCGCGTTCGCGCTCCTGATCGTTGGAATCCATGACCCGCTCCACGGCCTTGCCACGATCTTCCAGCGTGCCTGACTGCTGGAGAAGTTTGTCGACGAGCGTGGTCTTGCCATGGTCAACGTGGGCGATGATGGCGATATTGCGAATTTTCTCGATCACGAGCTGATTACCTGTCTGGAGTAGTGTGGGAAGAACGCCGGGAAAAAGGCCGTGGAGTATACACCAGCCTCTTCAAGGATGCCTACAGAATGAAGCGATAGCCCACGCCGGGCTCGGTTTCCAGGTAGCGCGGACTGGCCGGATCATCGGCAAGACGCGTGCGCAGTCTGGCCATCAGAATACGCAAGTAGTGCGTGTCTTCCAGATGCCCTTTTCCCCACACTTCGGTCAATAATTGCCGTTGTGTGACAATTCGCCCCCGGTAGGAAAGCAGCACGCGAAGCAGGTCAAACTCCTTGCGGGATAGACGCACCGCTGTGCCACCGAGACTGACCTGGCGCTGTGCGATGTCCACCCGCAGATGGCCATCGTCGAACACCTCAGGCACAACCTGCACATCTCCCTGCTGGCGCAGCAGACCACGAACCCGGGCAAGAAGCTCCTGAATGCCGAAGGGTTTGACCACGAAGTCATTGGCGCCGGCATCCAGGGCCTGCACTTTCTCGGCCTCGCGGTTGCGCACCGACAGGATGATGATCGGACCGGTGTAAAACTCGCGCAGCCGGGCCAGCAACTGTTGGCCATCCATGTCCGGCAGTCCCAGATCGAGAATGATCAGCTTCGGAGAATTCAAGACCGCCTTCTCCAGACCCTGCTGCGCCGTCTCGGCCTCCAGCACGTCGTAATGCTGTGCCGTCAGACCAATGCGCAGAAAGCGGCGGATCTGCGGCTCGTCGTCAATCAGCAGAATGGTATTCACAGCCCTGACTCCTGCAATGGCAGAATCATTTGCACCAGACATCCGTGGCCTTCTGCCCGGTCACCAATTCTCACACTGCCTCCGTGTGCACCGATCATGCCTTTGCAGATGGCCAGTCCGAGGCCGGTGCCCGCGGCGCGACGGTCACCGCGCTCGGCACTGTGAAACAGGCGGAACACGTTTTCACGTTCCGATTCTGGAATACCGGGCCCCTCGTCTGCTACTTCGATCAGCAAAGGCCGGTCAGTAGCCGTTGCGAGACGTGCACAGCGCAGTTGAATCAGCGAACCGAGCGGCGAAAATTTCAAGGCATTGTGCAGCACATTGAAGATAGCCTGCTCGATCAGTGCCGGGTGCACCCGCAGCAATGGGACATCCGGCGCCAGCGTCACCTCGAGACGATGCGCCGTGGCCAGAGGACGCACCCGCTTCATGACAACATTGATGATCTCTTCAATGCTGACCCAGCTGCGATCCAGTGTCAGTTCGCCCTGCCCCAGCCGTGTCATGTCCAGCAGATTCTGCGTGTAATTGTCCAGTCGCGAGGCTTCGGAGAGCACCGATTCGAGCAGCTCGTCCTGTTGCGCCTGGGTAAGATCCCCGCGCATTTCCAGCAGCGTTGTCGTGGCACCTACCATCGCCGTCAGCGGGGTACGGAAATCGTGGGACACTGAAGACAGCAACGACGAACGCAACAGCTCACGCTCCTTGTCGATACGCTCCCGGGCCAGATCCCGCAACAGCTGGATGCGGCGCAAACCCAGGCTGGCCTGCCGCAGCAGTATGTCGATCGTCTCGTTGTTCTGCACCTGCGCGTGGGCCGACAATCCCGGTTGCTCACCGCCGAGCAGAATTGCCACGCTGCCGCCTTCGGCATCGCTCACCAGCCTCACACTGAAATGCTGTGCACCAGTGTCCAGCAGCATTGAGCTCTCTGTGCCTGCAAGCAGTGCCCGTTCGATCTTTTGTCGCGCTACGTCCGGGAAATCTGTCGGCGTACTGGCCCACTCCGGCACCACACCGCGACCCGAGCACACGGTGTGGCACACTCTTCCGGTGAGTTCGCCAATTGCCGATTGGAGCGCCATCAGCACTTCACGCGACTCCAGAGCGGTGCTGATGTTTTCCAGCAGGCGATGCTCGATGCGAGCAAAACTGTCGCGAAACTCGAGGCTGCTGACCTTGCCCTGCAGGCGACCGGCCAGCGATCCGACCAGACTGGCGATCAGCAGAAAAAGCGCGGCAGTCAGCACATCTTCGCGATGCGTCATCAACAGGGTGCCGCGAGGCTCGGTAAAGAAGAAATTGAAGGACAGGAAGCCGCTGAACGCACTGACCAGAGCGGGCAGAACTCGGGTACTGGTGGCTGTGATGATTACCGCTGCCGTATACACAAGCACCAGATTGGCGGCTGGCACCAGGCGTTGCAGCAGTGCGCACAGAAGCGTTGCCACAGCCGTCATCAGCAGCGCGAAAAGCACGGCCGCCCACGGTCTGTCGAGAACGCCCGAGGTGCTCATCAACGCCTCCAGAAAGCTGGACTGAACAGCACAATGATCGTCAGAAACTCCAGCCGCCCCATGATCATCCCTCCACACAATACCCACTTGGCCATATCGGACAGACTCGAAAAATTGCCCGCCGGCCCGATGATCGGCCCCAGTCCCGGGCCCACGTTCGCCAGAGCGGTAGCAGACCCCGTCAGACTCGTGACCAGATCCAGGCCGGCAAGCGACAGCAATAGTGTCATGACTGCCAGACAGATCACCATCATGAACAGAAAGGCGACCAGTGAGGTTACGATTTCGTCAGAGACAGTGACCCCGTTGTAGTTGCGCGGCAAGGCTGCTCTCGGATGGATTGCGCGCGCCACCTGCTCGCGGATGAGCGTCATGCACAGCTGCAGGCGAAAGGTTTTCACACCACCGCTGGTGGATCCGGAGCATCCGCCCAGAAAGGTTGCAAAGAAGAAGATCACGATGGCGAAGTTGCCCCACAGGGTGTAATCCGTGCTGGCATAGCCAGTGGTCGTCATTACCGACACCAGGTTGAATGTCGCGAGTGTTACAGAATCCAGGACCGAAGAGTCCCCCAGTTGCCAGACGGCGACGGCCAGCGCCGAACTCAGCACGCCCATGATTGCCAGCATGCCCAGCAGTTGCCTGTCACGCAGTGGCGCCAGTGTTCTATGTTTCAGTGCCCGCAAGAAGAGCGCGAAGGGACTCGCACCGAGGACCATGAACATGATGCAGATCCAGTGAAGGACCGGCGACTCGAATTGCGCGAATGAGCTGTCAGAAGTGGAAAAGCCGCCGGTTGAAATCGTGGCCATGGCGTGATTGATCGCATTCAGCGTGTCCATCCCGAACACCTTGAAAAGAAAGGCGCACAGCACCGTAAATGCCATATACAGCAAAACCATTTGTTTGAGCAGCTGCTGGGAGCGCGGCAGCGACTTGTCAGACCAGTCAGAGGACTCCGTTCGAAACAGTTTCATGCCGCCAACACTCAGGAAAGGCAAGACGGCGATGGCCATGCCTATGATGCCGATACCGCCAAACCAGTGCAGCAGAGAGCGCCACAACAGGATGTCCTGACCCATGGTGTCGAGACCGACAAGGACAGTTGAGCCGGTAGTCGTCATACCAGAAACAGATTCGAACATGGCATCTGCCATCGAGAAACCCTGTGGCAGCAGCAGAAAGGGGAGCGCACCAAAAAGCGGCACTACAATCCAGGCCGTTGCCGTAATCAGAAACATCTGCCGGGGCTGCAGATGCGGTGAGCGAGTGAGATGGCCAATGGCAACGCAGACTGTACCGGCAAGGAAGCCGATCGCTGCACTTTTGAAGAAGGCACTGTGATTGCCCGTCTCGTAAGCCACGCCCAAAAGGGCTGGAAACAGCTGAAGCGTGGCGGTGACACACAGGACGACGCCAAGGACGATCAGAACGGGACTGAAGGTTTTCATGGCGGCAGGGTAAGTCGAATGCCTGTAAAGACTCTATGCCGTGAGCGAGCGTTTGCCGCAACAAACGCGTAAAAATTTGATCCAGCGCCGACAGTATTCAGCGGACAACCCGTATTAGCGGGCGTATTCAGAATATTTGGTTCAACGCTGATCTTCTGGCCTTGTCCAGCGTATACCAGCGCTAGGGCAGCGGTGTTCCGCTCACGCATTTATACATGTCAGCCATCCCAAGAGGTTTACCCCAATTGAAGCGAGTCATCATCCCCATCGCCATTCTGACCGGCGCCGCGCTGGTATTCTTCACGCTGGTGCGCAATCCGGAGCGTCTGGAAGCCGTGGCTCCCGAGCAGGCGCTGACCACGGTGCGTGTCGCCGCGGTGCAACCGGAGTCCGTCAAGATGGAGGTCCAATCCCAGGGCAAGGTGCAGGCCTCGCGTCGGGTGAACCTCTCGGCCGCTGCAGCCGGGCCGGTATCATGGGTGTCGCCGAACCTCGTTCCAGGCGGATTCTTCGCGGCTGATGAAGCGATCCTGCGTCTTGACAGCAGTGACTTCGAAAACACGCTGGCCCGCAGCCAGAGCAGTGTGGCGCAGGCCGAAACCGAATTTCGCCACGCCACGACCGAACTGGAACGCTATCGGGAACTGGCCGTTCGGCGCCTGGTCAGCGAATCTCAGGTGGAGAATCTTCAGCGCCAGGCAGACATTGCCTCAGGCCGCCTGAAAGATGCGCAGGCGACCCTCGCGCAAACCCAGCTTGAATTGCGGCGCAGTGAAGTGCGCGCGCCCTTCGCCACAATTGTGGAGAGCACCAGTATCGAACTGGGGCAGCACGTGAATCGCGGCACCTCTCTGGCGACGCTGCTGAGCGCCGATGAAGTGGAAGTGCGCATTCCACTGGCGCTGACACAGCTGGGCTATCTCGACATCCCGCTTGGGCATCGCGGCGAATTGCCGGAAGAATCCCAGCCTGCCGTCAATCTGCAGGGCATGTTCGGCGGACAACTGCATTCCTGGACCGGACGCCTGGTGCGCACGGAAGCCGGCATTGATGCGTCGAACAATTCAGTACAGGCCATCGTGCGGGTAGACAATCCAGGCTCGACAATGGCGACTGAAGAAGACGCGCAGGCCATACCACTGCCCGTCGGGCTTTACGTCGAAGCCACCATCGCCGGCAAATCTGTGGACAATATTGTTTCGCTGCCCCGCGAGGTGATTCGCGGCGGCACCCAGGTGCTGGTAGTGGACTCGGAAAATCGCATGCACTTCCGCGATGTGGAAATTCTGCGGCTCGAGAGCGATCGCGTGCTGATCAGTGGCGGCCTGCGTGCCGGTGAGCTGATCTGCATGTCCCCGATTCAGGCGGTTGTTGACGGCATGGCCGTTCAGGTCGTGCAGCAATGAGAACGATCGTTTACTGGTTCATTGACAACCCCATTGCCTCCAACCTGCTGATGATGGTGTTCCTGGTGTCGGGCGTCCTCGCGTACATGAATACGCGGCAGGAAGAGTTTCCCAGCATCGAAACCGGCACCATTCAGGTCAACGTGCCCTATCCGGGCGCGGCCCCTGAAGAAGTCGAGCAGGCCGTGTGTCTGCACCTGGAAGAGGCTCTGGAGAATGTCGAGAACATCCAGCGCATGACCTCAACCGCCCGCGAAGGTGGCTGCGCCGCCACCCTGCAACTGGAAGGTGGAGCCGACCTGAATCGCGTGTTGAATGACGTCAAGAGCACCATCGACGGCATCGTGACGTTCCCGGACGACATCGAAGAGCCCACGGTCGCGTCGTTCTCTCCGGTCAGTACGGTGATGTCTCTGGCCCTCGTAGCCGACACTGACGACGCCAGCCTGAAGGAAATCGGCGAGCAGATCCGCCTCGAACTGATCGATCTGGATGGCATTTCCCGGGTGGAAGTCAGCTACATTCGCCCCTATGAAATCTCTGTCGAAGTCTCCGAACTCACCTTGCGTCAGTACAATCTGAGCCTGAACCAGGTGTCCAACGCCATCAACAGATCCGCGATGGACATGCCCGCGGGCACCCTGCGTACGCCGGGCGGCGAGATTCTGCTGCGCAGCAAGGGCCGCATTTTTGAAGGCGAAGAATACGAGAACATCGTGGTGCGTTCTTTCCCGGATGGTTCGCAGCTGCGGCTGGGGGATATCGCGACGGTGCGCGACGGCTTTGAAGAGGGCTATCTGACCGCGCGCGTCAACGGCAAGAATGCGGCCATCATAGAAATCTATCGCATAGGTGAAGAAGACACCGTCCGGTCTGCGGATGCAGTGAAGGCATACGTCGAAGCACGCCAGCCGCGAATGCCCGCCAGCGTCGAGCTGATGGTGCTTACTGACGATGCGAAAGGGCTGGAACAGCGCATAGCGACGGTGGCAAGCAACGCCTACTCAGGATTCTTCCTCGTCTTGCTCGTACTGACCCTGTTCCTGCGCTTCAAGACCGCCCTCTGGGTGGCTGCGGGCATTCCAGTGGCCATGCTGGGCGCACTGGCCATGTTCCCCACCCTGGGCCTGACCATCAGCTCGCTGACCATCATGGCCTTCATCCTGGTGCTGGGCATCATCGTTGACGATGCCATCGTCGTCGGCGAACGCGTCTACGTCTATGAACAGCAAGGCATGTCGCCGCGCGAAGCTGCAGCCGAAGGCACCCTCAGCGTCTCGATTCCTGTTATTTTTGGCGTTCTGACCACCATCGCTGCCTTCCTGCCGCTGCTGATCCTGGACGGCCCGATGGGCGCGTTCTTCAATGTGATCGGCGTCGTCGTCTCACTTTGTCTGCTTGCCAGTCTCGTCGAATCCCAGCTCATATTGCCGGGCCACCTGTCACACAAGAGCAAGGGCGGCTATTTCTCGGAAGACAATGCGCTGGTGAAGCGCTGGCAGACTCTGCAGAAGGCCATTTCTGGCAGCCTTGAGACTTTCGCTACCAAAATCTATCAACCGGCACTGCGTGTATGCCTGGATTATCGCTACGCCACCTGGGCTGCCGCCACCGCCGTGATTCTGATCACCGTGGCCATGCTGATGAGCGGACGGGTAATTTTTCAGTTCTTCCCGGCGGTGGAAGGTGATCGCGTCTATGCCAGCATACAGATGCCGGAAGGGGTGCCCGTTGCTGTCACGGAAGAGGCACTGGCGAAAGTGGAAGCTGCTGCCGCTGAACTTGTTCTGGAAATCGAAGCAGAACTGGATGAGCGCATTGCGGCAGGCGATGCACCTGAAAGCCCCGGCTACATCGTCGAGAACACCCTGACCACCCTTGGCTCCCGCATCAACCGAGGCGGCCCTGCCATGGGCCGCGGTAGCGCGGGGGGCAGTCACATTGCCGAAGTGGTCATGATCCTGAGCTCCTTCGATGCGCGCGGCCAGATGAGCGCCAATGATATTCGCGACCGTTGGCGCGAAAAGGTCGGATTCATTCCTGATGCCCTGGAAATGAACTTTGTGTCTGACTCCTTCTCTGCCGGACAGGCTTTGAGTTTCCGCCTGGAAGGGCGCAACGAAGACAGCCTGCGCATCGCCACGGCAGAGCTGCGTGAAGCACTGGCGCGCTATCCCGGCGTGTTCGACATCAGCGATTCCTTCCGGGCCGGCAAGCAGGAAGTGCAGATCGAGATCCTGCGTGAAGGCGAATTGCTGGGTTTCACCCTGGACGACATCTCCCGTCAGGTACGCCAGGCCTTCTATGGCGCGGAGTCCCAGCGCATCCAGCGCGGCTCCGACCAGATCAAGGTGATGGTGCGTTACCCCGAGAATGAACGACAGTCGCTGGGCAATCTGGAAGACCTGTTGTTGCGCACGCCCGAGGGTGGCGAAGTGCCTTTGTCCAGCGTGGCCCGTCTGTCACTCGGCAATGGCTATTCCAGCATCAATCGCGAGGATGGCCGGCGCATCATTACCGTGAATGCCGACATCAACCGCGAAGTCAGCACCCCCGAGCAGGTAACGCAGGAAATCGCGGCGGAGTTTTCGCAACGCTGGAACGATGAATACCAGATCAATCTGGCGCTGGGTGGGGAAGGCGAACAACGCGACGAATCCCTGGGTAGCCTGTTCTCCACCTATCCACTCGCCTTGTTCATCATTTTTGTCCTGCTGGCCATTCCCTTGAAGTCTTACGGGCAGCCGCTGATCATCATGAGCGTGATTCCATTCGGCGCCATTGGCGCCATCCTCGGCCACTTCATCATGGGCCAGGAGCTGGTGTTCTTCTCATTGATCGGCATCGTCGCGCTGGGCGGGGTTGTGGTGAACTCGAGCCTGGTGCTCGTGGACTACATCAATACCGAAGTGGCAGCGGGTCACAGTCTGGAAGAAGCAGTGGCGAACTCCGGCGTGGCGCGTTTCCGGCCGATCTTCCTGACCTCGATGACAACCTTCATCGGCCTTGTGCCGCTGATGGTGACGCCTACACCGGCGACTTTCTTCATCGTGCCGATGGCAATCTCACTGGGCTGGGGAGTGGTGTTTGCCACGGTAATCACGCTGTTCCTGGTGCCAAGCCTGTATCTGATTCTTTACGACTTCACGACGCATCGCGAACACGTGGAAGATCTCAGCCGCATACCCACCAGCACACCGTCCAGTACGGCGGCCTAGTGCTCGCGCGGCGGTTCCTGACACCAGGGGCCGCCGCGTTGTTTGCAGTCACACTGCAAGCAGTGCTCTGCTGAGGTCGTCCCGCCTGTAGGGTTTCTCCAGTACCTGCCAGTGCCGGTCTATTGTCAGGCGACTCTGATCATCCAGATAGCCAGTGGCCAGTATGATCCGGACCTTCGGCAGGTTGGCGGAAGTCCACACCGCAAGTTGCACCCCATCCAGCTGCCCGGGCATGGCAATGTCAGTGAACAGAATATCCACCGCCTCGGTGCGCAGAATGCCTTGCGCCTGGTCTCCCGACTCGGCTTCCAGAACGCGAAACCCCAAGTCCGCAATCATGCGGGCTGCAATCCGGCGCAAGAAGGCCTCATCATCCACCAGCAGCGATGTAGCGTCGACGTACTTCGCGACTCTTGATGATGATCTCGGGACAGAAACGGACGACAAAAATCATGGCACTGACTCTGGCATTAATGAATGAAACGGCGCCATGCTCTTTAATGGTGCACATCGAATTGCATTGCATCTTTATGGTGCATTGCGTGGGGCGGCCAATTCAGGGACTCGCCCGCAGAGGCCGGATTTCCTCGGTTTGCGGGCATTTACCGAGTGGCATATATTTTGCTCCACCCCTGCACACAAGGCCCGCTTGCGCGCTATTATAGTTCCGCAAAGCTTACTTGTTGAGCAGGACGCAAGCAGCAGCCCGCGCGCGAGCGCTCTAAAAAGGCAGACAAGAGCAAGCAAGGCTTTCAAGGGAACCCCGAATGTCTCGGCGGCTCCAGCCATTAAACCGTGACGCCAGCCGTCCATTTCTCGATCTCACGGAGGATCAAGAATGTCTGAAAAGACTCTGAAACTGATTAAAGAAAACGACGTAAAGTGGGTTGACCTCCGTTTTACAGACACCAAGGGCAAAGAACAGCACGTGACCTTCCCGGCCGCCGTTGTGGACGAGACCTTCATGGAAGGCGTGATGTTCGACGGCTCTTCTGTCGCTGGCTGGAAAGGCATCAACGAGTCCGACATGATCCTGCGTCCGGATGACAGCACTGCCGTCATGGACCCCTTCTCCGACGATCCGCAACTGAACATCACCTGCGACATCATCGAGCCAAAGACCATGCAGGGGTACAACCGTGACCCGCGCTCCGTGGCCCGTCGTGCAGAAGAGTATCTGAAGTCCACAGGTATCGGTGACAAGGCGTTCTTCGGCCCGGAGCCTGAGTTCTTCGTCTTCGACGAAGTGAAGTGGAAGACTGAAATGCACCGCTCTTTCTTCGAGATCGGCTCGGATGAAGCGGCCTGGTCGTCAGACAAGGCCATCGAAGGCGGCAACAAGGGCCACCGTCCGAAGGTCAAAGGCGGCTACTTCCCGGTTCCACCAATCGACTCCTTCCAGGACCTGCGTTGCGCCATGTGCGACACCATGACTGAAATGGGCCTGGTCATCGAACTGCACCACCACGAAGTGGGCAACGCCGGCCAGCTGGAAATCGGTGCCAAATTCAACACCCTGGTGAAGAAGGCAGACGAAGTTCAGATCCTGAAGTACTGCGTGCACAACACGGCAGACGCCTACGGCAAGACCGCCACCTTCATGCCCAAGCCTCTGGTAGGTGACAACGGCAGCGGCATGCACGTGCACCAGTCCATCTCCAAGGATGGCAAGAACGTGTTCGCAGGCGACCAGTACGCCGGCCTCTCCATGGAAGCCCTGTACTACATCGGCGGCATCATCAAGCACGCCAAGGCGCTGAACGCCTTCGGCAACGCCTCCACCAACTCTTACAAGCGTCTGGTGAAGGGCTTCGAAGCGCCGACACTGCTGGCCTACTCTTCACGCAACCGTTCTGCCGCCATCCGCATCCCTTACATCCTGGGCGGCAACCCGCGCGCAGTGCGTATTGAAGTGCGTTTCGGTGACCCGACAGCCAACCCCTACCTGTTCTTCGCAGCCATGCTGATGGCAGGCATCGACGGCATCAAGAACAAGATTCACCCAGGCGAAGCTGCCACCAAGGACCTCTACGACCTCGAGCCGGAAGAAGAAGCGCTTATCCCGCGCGTCTGCTACTCCCTGGACGAAGCGCTGGACTCCCTGGACAAGGACCGCGACTTCCTCAAGCATGGCGGCGTATTCTGCGACGACCTGATCGATGCCTACATCGAACTGAAGCTGCAGGACTGCACACGCCTGAACATGTCCACTCACCCGGTTGAGTTCGATATGTACTACAGCGTGTAATCCAGCGCCCTGAAGCAACACCGAAAGCCCGGCCTTTGCGCCGGGCTTTTTTTTGCCTGCAGAAAACAGGGCACGGCATGGAGCGCGCTTGCCATTCTGGAACACACAATTGTTGTTGTTTGCACCATAGTGGTGCATAGTCGAACGTCAATTACGCTGCTTATCCTGCAAACCCTTTGAATTCAGGCTGTCACGCCGATTGGTTTGCTTATTGCATCTACACCCAAAACCAAGCGCGAGTCGCAGCATTGCTGCACCGCCAAAGAGCAGCAAATTTGGCTATCGATAACCTCCACAAGCGATTACTGGACAATCTGAGCACTGGCGTGATCGTTTTCGATCAGGAGCTGCGCCTGTCCTATATCAATCTGGCGGCCGAAAGCACGCTCGCGATCAGTGGCAGGCAGATCTACAAGGCGTGGATAGGTGACATCTTTCTGGGTGCTGCCCAGGACATTGCCGATATCCAGAGCGCCCAGAACAGCCACCACAGCTTCACCAAGCGCAAAGCCGAACTGACCATGCTGCAGGGGCGCACCATCAGCGTGGACTACACCATCACGCCGCTGATCGACCTGGAGGACGCACATATCCTGATGGAGATTCAGGCCATCAATTATGCCGAGCGCATCAGCAAGGAAGAGGCGCTGGTCAGCACCCACGAGACCACCCGCGAACTGGTGCGCGGGCTCGCCCATGAAATCAAGAACCCCCTGGGCGGCATCCGTGGGGCCGCCCAGTTGCTGGCCCGCGAGCTGCCAGAGGGCGAACTGACCGATTACACCAGTGTGATCATTGAAGAGGCCGATCGTCTGCACAAGCTGGTGGATCGCCTGGTGGGCACGCGCAAACCGCCGGAGCTGCGGGCCATCAACATCCATGAAGTGGTTGAGCGCGTCCGCAGCCTCATCGAAGTGGAAGTGATGGACAAGGACATCCGCATCGAGCGCAACTACGACCCGAGCATTCCGGATGTCATGGCCGACTCGGAACAAATGATTCAGGCAGTTCTGAACATCGTGCGCAATGCGATGCAGGCGCTGGAGAGCCCGAACGTGCGGCATAGCTCCGGCAGAATCCTGCTGACCACACGCGTACTTCGCAACATCACCATCGGCTCGGTATTCCATCGCCTGGCCGCAAGGATTGAAGTGATCGACAACGGACCGGGCATTCCGGAGGACCTGATCGGCAGCATTTTCTACCCGATGATCAGCGGGCGTGCGGAAGGCACTGGGCTGGGACTCTCGATCGCCCATTCCATCATCAACCAGCACAAGGGCATGATCGAATGTGACAGCAAACCAGGGCATACGCGTTTCGCAATCTACATCCCCGTGGCGCCCAGCGCGCGGGGCAAACGCAAGTTGGCAGAAACACAGGACCGGCAATCATGAGCAAGCACAACTCCGTCTGGGTACTGGATGACGACAAGTCCATACGCTGGGTACTCGAAAAATCCCTGACTAAAACCGGGCTGCATACACAATGCTTCGAGAATGGTGAAGACCTTCTGCACCGCCTGGAGAAGGAGCGTCCTGACGCCATCATCAGCGACATCCGCATGCCCGGCATCAACGGGCTGGACCTGTTGTCCACCGTGCATGATCAATACCCGCAGCTGCCAGTGATCATCATGACGGCTCACTCTGACCTGGACAGCGCGGTATCGTCCTACAGCCGTGGCGCTTTCGAGTATCTGCCCAAGCCCTTTGACATCGATGAAGCTGTCGCCATGACGGTGCGGGCGCTGGAACATGCCCGCGAGAAGAATGTGGAAGTCCCGACCCCGGTGCTGGAAAGCCGCAAGGACATCATCGGCGAAGCGCCGGCCATGCAGGAAGTCTTCCGCGCCATCGGCCGCCTGTCACAGTCCAATATCACCGTGCTCATCAACGGGGAATCCGGCACAGGCAAGGAATTGGTGGCCCATGCCCTGCATCGCCACAGCCCCCGCAAGAAGAACCAGTTCATCGCTCTGAACGTGGCCGCCATTCCCAAGGATCTGATCGAGTCCGAACTCTTCGGCCATGAGAAGGGGGCCTTCACCGGCGCCACGGCCCAGCGCACGGGCCGCTTTGAACAGGCCAACGGCGGCACGCTTTTCCTGGACGAGATCGGCGACATGCCCCCCGAGACGCAGACGCGCTTGTTGCGGGTACTGTCCGACGGCGAGTTCTATCGCGTGGGCGGACATACCCCCATCAAGGTAGACGTGCGCATCATTGCGGCAACGCACCAGAATCTGGAATCACTGGTGTCCAAACACCTGTTCCGGGAAGACCTTTTTCACCGCCTGAACGTCATCCGCATTCACATTCCGCGTCTGCGCGACCGCCGCGAGGACATTCCGCGTCTGGCCCAGCATTTCCTGGCCAAAGCGGCAGAAGAGCTGGAAACAGAACCCAAGGTATTGCGTCCGGAAACCGAGAAATATCTGACGGGGCTGAACTGGCCCGGCAACGTGCGCCAGCTCGAGAACTTCTGCCGCTGGATCACCGTCATGGCGTCCAGTCGCGAAGTACACATCGACGATCTGCCACCGGAACTGCTGGAGACGCAGGCGCAAAGCAGCAGCTCGGGCAGTTGGTCGCAACTGCTCTACAACTGGGCCGATCAGGAACTCAATCTGGGACACCGGGAGATTCTCAATCAGGCCACGCCGGTATTTGAGCGCACCATGATCGAGGTGGCTCTGAAACACACGGCCGGGCGTCGTCGCGATGCCGCATTGCTGCTGGGCTGGGGGCGCAACACGTTGACCCGCAAGATCAAGGAACTCGAGATGGACGAGGGCAGTGACGATCAGGACTGAGTCGTCCTGACTGCCCCACGCCCTGCGCCTGTCAGGGCGTGGGGCGGTTGTAGATTTCCTGCCAGTTGATGATGCGATCATGCAGTCGGTACTGTCCGAACTCGATCACGCCCACGGGGTCATCGTCGTAATCTTCGCCCGGATCGCCCGCACCATCCTCGTCATCCCATTCGAAGCCCAGGAAGCCAAGGCCCGCCGCGTTCAAGTCGAGCGTGACATTCACCGTGCCACTGTTGCCCTCTCCGGGCGCCGTGGTCACCAGCGGCGCATCCGTGGGCGAGGGCACATTCTCCAGGCCCTGTGTCTGCCCTTCCAGGAATTTCGCGGTATCGGGAGATTCAAGTGTGGTCTCCGTGTCCTGCAGATCACCCGTATAAGTGCCCGGCACATAGCTCAGATCCGTCACGTCGATCAACGTACAGCTGTCGATCGTATTGCGCACGAACTCCTCGCCATCGAAGTACTCCACCACGAAGGTCAGCGCGAGGTCCTCGGTTTCCGGGCCATAGGCATTCTCGATGATCAGTCTGCCATAACGGAACTCGTGTTCCAGGATCAGCCTGTATTCGGGGTCCGCCGGCTCTGTCGCCAGGGTGTCCAGATCGACATTGAGCACACTCAGCGAGGTCAGCGGATCTTCCCGCGCCGGGTCAATGGTGACGTTGTCTTCGTCGGTGGGCAGGAAGGCGATCTGCATGTCTGAGAAGGGGCCGTCGGGCACTCCCGACGCCGCCCGGTCAAAGCGCATGTTGCCTGAGAGTTCCAGGATGCCGTTGTTCCAGGTCGCGCTGAAGTCCGAGGGAATTCCGCCTGACATGAGATTGACCAGACGCGAACTGTAGTTCACATCGTCTGCTGTGCTCACGTCGTCGATGGCCACCATCTCCAGTTCTACGAACGTGTCGAGGAACGCGTAGTCGCCCCGGTAGTTCACCGTCGTGTAGTTGCCGCTGTCCGTCAGGCCTTTGGCTGTCAGCGTGAATTCAACACCGAACGCTTCGCCCATGTAGGTGAACGTGGATTCCGGTGTACAGGCCTGCAACACCCGCGACAGCAGATCCGTATCCGCCACGGTGAACAGGTTCGGATAGAAGCGCCCTACGTTCAGAACGGTGCCCTGCACGTTCGCAGTGCCCAGATAGGGAATGACGGTGTCAGTGGCATCCACAATGTCGGCACGCATGTCGATCACACCCACCTCGTTGTAGACGATGGAGTGGGTCTGCGCGCCCAGCGCGAAATTGTCGAAGTCATCATCGGTTATGACCCCATCAATGCCACCAGGCACCTTGGTCTCGACCACGCTCAGCAGCACGCTGTAATCCCCCGACTCCGAATCCAGATCGAAATTGGGCGTCGGGTGATTGTTGGCAAGATTGGCGCCGGAATCCGGCACGCCGTCGTTGTTGAGATCGTCGCCGGCCTGCCAGCCCACTGCCGTCACAGTGGTATCGAAGGCTTCGCCGGCAATCTTCCAGCGCGAGCCGATGTGATCCACAGAGTAGGAGTCATCGGCGACACCATTGAGCTCGCGGCCGTTGCTGAAGTCGATGTCGAAGCCGAAGGGCCGCACGATGAACTGATTGCTGGCCACATCTAGCGTGTCACCTGACTTCGCGGCCAGCGCCGGCGTGAGGCTGCCATCGTCGAAGGGAATGTCATAGAATATATAGTAAAAAAACTTATCACCGGGTACATTCGGGGACATTTTAACCAACCGGTAAACGCCCCCCCCGTGCTGCATATCGCCCTATATCAACCCGAGATCCCGCCAAATACGGGAAACATCATCCGCCTGGCAGCCAACACGGGCACATTTCTGCACCTGATCAAACCACTCGGGTTTTCGATAGAAGACAAGCAATTGCGACGCGCGGGGCTGGATTATCACGAGACGCACAGGGTGACCCTGCATGAAAGCTGGGACGATTTTTTAACGGACAAACCGCCGGGAAGAATGTTTGCGTTCAGCACGAAAGCGCAGCGGACTTACTCCGAGGTACAGTTCCAGGCAGGTGATGTGGTGTTGTTCGGACCCGAGACGCGCGGGCTGCCAGACGAGATACGCAATTCCCTGCCGCAGCAGCAATTGTTGAAAGTTCCAATGCGCCCGGGCAGCCGCAGCCTGAACCTGTCCAATACGGTGGCAGTAGTGGTGTACGAAGCCCTGCGTCAGCAGGGCTTCGCATTCGGAGACTGAAGAGCCACAGGGCCGGGCAAGCGCGACCCTGTGAATGACGTCAGTTGGCGGCGGGCTGTGCGGCCTTGGCAGCGGCTTCAGCAGCCTGGCGCTGTTTGGTTTGCACGTACAGAGCGTCGAAATTCACCGGTGCCAGGTTGATCGGCGGGAAGCTGCCCTTGACGATCAGGGAGTCCACAGCTTCGCGGGCATAGGGGAACAGAATGTTAGGGCAGACTGCCGCAAGCACGTGTTCCAGATCGCCGTCCACAAGGCCAACACAGGTAAAGACACCTGCCTGGTGAACTTCCGCCAGAAACGCCGCGGCTTCTTCCACTTTGGCTTCCACGGTGACCGTCAGGACCACTTCAAAGACGCCGTCGGCGATGCGGGCACTCTTGGTTCCCAGATTGAAAGAGACCTTCGGTGCCCATTGGCCCTGAAAGACCACCGGACTGCGGGGAGATTCAAACGAAGCGTCCTTCAGATAGATGCGCTGCAGGGCGAAAGCGGGACCTGGATTGGCTGCCTCCTGCCCGTTGGCTGCCCCGGCCACTGGCGCTGTCTGAGAATTCTGATCTGTGTTGTTGTCTGCCATGTCTGTTCCTGCATCGCTCGTGAGTTAGTGAAAAAGTTGTGCCTTGCTTCCCCTGAAGGAATCTTTTGCTACTGCACCAGCGGCAGGCCCTGAGCCCGCCACTCGGTCATGCCGCCGCTCAAGCGCAGCACCTGCGTGAATCCGGCGCCCTTGAGCACCTTGACTGCATCGATGGATTGCGACCCCAGCCGGCACGCGACGATCACCGGGTCAGCCTTGTGCTTGTCCAGCTCCGTGACGCGGACGCTCAGTTTGGTCATGGGAATATGGACGGCGTCGACAATGTGACCGGAATCGAAATCCTTTTTGTCGCGAATATCCACAACGATGGCGTTGGAGCGGTTGATCAGCATGACCGCCTGCTGGGCACTCACTGACTCGCCGGAAGTTTTGTTCCGATGCAGGGCCAGCGCCGCCACCAAGCCCACCCACAGCGTCGAGAGTATCCAGTGGTTACCAATAAATTCAATGAATTGCGCCATAAGACCCAGTGCTCGTTGCCGCGCCTCTGGGCGGCGGCGGAGGAATGCGACAGCCCGCTGATGAAGCGCAGACCGCGCAAAAAAGGTGGGCAGTATACACACCAATTCATGGCATTAGAACGTGTGAACCCGAATCGCGTCACGCGATGCTCAGCCCCCGGACTCGCCTTGACTGGCGCTTTCCGGGATAATGCCCGGCACTTCTTTCCAACCCAGTCGGAATATTCCTTGTCATGAGCTCTTTCGCACCTGCCACTGCCCAAAACACAACCCTGCTGCTGATCCTCGACGGCTGGGGCCACCGCGAAGAGGTCGAGCACAATGCCATCAGCGCAGCCCACACTCCGGTGTGGGATTCACTCTGGTCCCGCTGTGCGCACACGCTGATCACGACGTCCGGAGTGGAGGTTGGTCTGCCCAGGGGACAGATGGGCAACTCCGAAGTGGGCCACATGAACCTGGGCGCAGGTCGGGTGGTCTATCAGAATCTGACCCGCATCGACAAGGCGATTGAAGACGGGACCTTCTACCTGAACGAGCCACTCGTGGACGCCGTCGACAAGGCCATTCTCAATGACAAGGCCGTGCACATCATGGGACTGCTCTCTCCCGGTGGCATTCATAGTCATGAAGACCAGATTCTGGCCATGATTGACCTGGCCAGTCAGCGCGGGGCCGAACGCATCTATCTGCATGCCTTTCTGGACGGGCGCGACACGCCGCCCCGCAGCGCGCTGGTGTCACTGCAGCGCGCCGAAGCACAGCTGCGCGAGTCAGGCTGCGGGCGCATTGTGTCGATCGTCGGTCGTTACTTCGCCATGGATCGCGACAACCGCTGGGACCGCGTGCAGACTGCCTATGATCTGCTGACCGCTGGCAAGGCCGAGTTTAGCAGTGCGTCTGTGGATGAAGCGCTGGCAGCTGCCTATGCCCGCGGCGAAGATGATGAGTTCGTGAAACCGACCGTCGTGGCCGCTCCCGGCGAGCCTGCAATCCACATTGCCGATGGCGACACCCTGATCTACATGAATTTTCGCTCCGACCGCGCCCGGCAGCTCACTCGCGCGCTCCAGGACCCCGCCTTTACGGGTTTTGTCCGCGGGCAGCGCCCGGCACTGGGCGACTTCGTGACCCTGACTGAATACGCGTCGGACATCGGCGTCATGTGCGCCTACCCACCACAACCCATGGACAACGTACTCGGGGAATATCTGGGCGCGCTCCACAAGACTCAGCTGCGCATCGCTGAAACCGAGAAATACGCGCATGTGACCTTCTTCTTCAGTGGTGGCCGCGAAGAGCCGTTCGCGGGGGAGACACGCATCCTGATCCCGTCTCCTCAGGTAGCGACTTACGACCTGAAGCCGGAAATGAGCGCCTTCGAAGTGACGGACCGCCTGGTGGAGGCCATTGCATCGGGCACCTATGACGCCATCGTCTGCAACTACGCCAACGGCGACATGGTCGGCCACACCGGCAGCTTCGACGCGGCCGTGAAAGCTGTGGAAGCGCTGGATGTCTGCCTCGGCCGCATCGTGGCCGCGATTGAAGCCAGTGACGCGCAGTGTCTGATTACTGCCGACCACGGCAATGTCGAACAGATGGTGGACGAGGAGTCCGGGCAACCCCTGACCTCCCACACCAGCGGACCGGTTCCGCTGGTCTACGTCGGCAGGCGCGGCTGGACGTTCCGACAACCCGGGAGCCTGTGTGACATTGCCCCCACCATGCTCGCCCTGATGGAGCTGCCGATCCCGGCAGAGATGACTGGCCAATGTCTCATGCAGAAGTCTGCCTGAAAGGGCTGCGCTCCTGGCCGCTGCTGCTGTCCATACTGTTCACGGGCAGTCTGGCCGCGGCGGCGGAAGATCCCCTGCCTGAAGAGCAGCTGCAGCAGCTCAATGCAGCCATCAGTCAGATAGAAGACTGGCTGAACTCTGCCACCAACAATCGTTCCGACCTGGAGAGCGCGCTGCGCGAGGCCGGCTCCGCCATTACGGCAAATCTCGCGGACATCTCGGGCAACGAAGCGGAACTCGCCACGCTCGGTCTGCAACTGGAGTCGCTCGACACCCGCCAGGCCGCGCTGCTGGAAACGCTTGCCGGCCAGGAAGACCTGATCATACGTGCGCTGCGGGCCTCCTACAGCAGCGGCCGGGAAAGCTACCTGAAACTGCTGCTGACCCAGGAAGATGCCTCTCTTGGTGCCCGCATGCTGCGCTATTACGCCGACTTCAATCAGGCGCGCCTTGCCAGTATCAATGCTTACCGCGATACCCTGGAAGAGCTCGACACCACGGCGGCCGCGCTCGAATCCACGAGCCTGCAGCTGGAAGACATCAGGCAAACACTGGCAACCCAGCAACAGACGCTGAACAGTGAAACGGAACACCGGCAGGCCCTGCTGAACGAGCTGGAAGCCGAAATCGCCACCCGCAGCGGAGAGCTGGAGCAGCTCACCGCCGACCGCCAGCGCCTGGAAGACCTGGTGCAGCAGATTCAGGATGCCATCATCAACATCCCTGCCCCGGAACAGCTGACACCCTTTGCCCAGGCACGGGGCCAACTGCCCCGCCCCGTGGAAGGCGACGCGATGAACCGCTTCGGCGCCACTTACAGTGACGGCAATCTGCATCGCCAGGGTATCGTGCTCAGCGCGGTGGAAGGCTCACCGGTCCGCGCTGTCCATCCGGGCCGGGTAGTCTTCTCGGACTGGCTGAGGGGCTCGGGCCTGCTGGTAGTAGTGGACCACGGGGAGGGATACATGAGCCTGTATGCCAACAATGGCAGCCTGATCAAACGCAACGGCGACTGGGTCAATCGGGGCGAAGCGCTGGCCACCGCGGGAAGCAATGGCGGCATGGAGGAGTCTGGCATCTACTTCGAAATCCGCCACAATGGTCAGGCCGAAGACCCTGCCTCCTGGTGGCAGCCCTGAAATTCGCGCCGCCCCTGTAGGGCTGCGAGATCGGCGTGCTATGCTCGGCCCAACGCGTCCAGAGCAATGACAATCAGCGCTGCCAGCGACAGAGAAGACGGAGAGCCCATGCACATTCGATTCGGTACACCAATCGCCACCCGATCCGCTGCACGACCGGCACGTGCCAGGCTGTCGCACGCCATCGCACTGATAGTGGCAGGATCACTCAGCAGCGCCGTCATCGCGCAGCCCGTCGCGCCTGCGGCACAACCCCTGCCTCTGCCGCTGGAGGAAGTGCGCATCTTCGCAGAGGCGCTGGACAATATCCGCAACGCCTACGTCGAACCCATTGATGACAAGACACTGCTGGAATACGCCATCAAGGGCATGTTGTCGGGCCTGGACCCGCATTCAGCCTACCTCACATCGGAAGATTACGATTCGCTGCAGGAAACCACGACCGGTGAGTTCGGCGGCCTTGGCATCGAAGTGGGCGAAGAGAACGGTTTCATCAAGGTCATCACCCCGATTGACGATTCTCCTGCACAACGCGCCGGCGTGATGCCTGGCGACCTGATCGTCGAGATTGACGGCAGACCTCTGGTGGAAATGCAGATCGACGAAGCCGTGGAATTGATGCGCGGTGAAATCGGCACCTCCATCGTGCTGGGCATCATGCGGGAAGGGGAACCCGAACCGCTGGAAATCACTCTGGTCCGCGACATCATCGAAGTGGCCAGCGTGAGGCAGCGCGAACTCGAACCCGGCTACGCTTACCTGCGCATCTCGCAATTCAAGGTGAACACCGGCGAGGAAGTGCTCGAAGCACTGACGGAAATCAAAGCCGCACAGCCTGATCTGAAAGGCCTGGTGCTGGATCTGCGCAACAACCCTGGCGGCATTCTGCAGGCCTCCGTGGAAGTGGTGGATGCCTTCGTGACTTCTGGCCGAATCGTCTACACCCAGGGCCGCAACGAAGAAATCGAGATGGAGTTCTTCGCCACGCCGGAGGACCCCAGCGAAGGCGTGCCAGTGGTCGTGCTGATCAACTCCGGCTCGGCCTCTGCGGCCGAAATCGTGGCCGGTGCACTGCAGGATCACGGCCGCGCTGTCATCATGGGCACGCGCAGTTTCGGCAAGGGTTCGGTGCAGAGCGTCATGCAGATTGCCGAGAATCGCGCCATCAAACTCACGACGTCCCTGTACTTCACCCCCGAAGGTCGCTCCATCCAGGCCCAGGGCATCCAGCCCGACATCATCATTGAGGAAGGTCTGGTCACCCGCACCACGGAACGCACCGGGTATACGGAAGCCGACCTGGCCGGTCACCTGCGCAATGGCAATGACCTGGACGACATCAACGACGAAGAGCGCGCCGCCGAAGTCAGCGCAGAACAGGTGGTCTCCACCGACTATCAGCTGCAGGAGGCCCTGACCCTGCTGCGCGGACTCAACATTCTCGAGAACGGCCGCAACCGCCAGCGCAGCCCGGCTGCAGCAGTGACACAATCCCGCGCGCCTGACACGGCGCCCGCTGAGACCCCCTTGCCTTGACCGAACGAGACCCGCTGATCGAGGCCATTGCACGCAACCCACGCCCGCTCGTCATGATGATGATCGGGCTGGTGGGAATGCCACTGTCACTCTGGCTGTTCACGCCGGAGCGCGCCGCGCCGCCGGCGCCTGCACCCGTGCCGCTCGTGCAGGAGACACCCCCGCCAGCAAGTGCGCCTGCGCAGACAATCGAGCAGCCTGTCGGGCAGACTCCGGAGACTGTGGCCGCTGATCCCTCCGTGCCTCTGACCCAGGCCATGCCCCTGGCGCCTGACCCGGCGCCGCCCGCAGGCACTCCGCCTGACGAAGCGCTTCCCGTACTGGTTCTTCCACCCACGGAGACTCGCTACATCGCCATCATCATCGACGACATCGGCTATGCGGACACCCTTGGCGCCCGCGCCGTTGCCCTTCCCGATGACGTGACCTTTGCGGTATTGCCCCATACGCCGTTCGGCGCGGAACTGGCCGAAGCGGCCCACCGCAACGGCAAGGAAGTGATGCTGCACGCCCCGATGAGCAACCTCGCCAACATGCCCCTGGGGCCGGGTGGCCTGACGCCGACGCTGAGCAAGGAAGAATTTGTGAGCACGTTGTCACAAGCATTGGCTGCCGTGCCTTATCTCAAGGGCATCAACAATCACATGGGCAGCGAGCTGACAACGCTGGAAAGCCCGATGCGCTGGGTAATGGAAACTCTGCAGGGTCGCGATCTGTATTTTGTCGACAGCTACACGAATGCCGCGAGCGTGGCGGGGCATATCGCACGCGAGGCCAACATCCCTACGCTCACGCGCAATGTGTTTCTCGACAATGTGCAGACGCACGAGGACATTGACCGTGAATTCCAGCGCTTGCTGCAGGTGGCCCGCGAAAAGGGCTTTGCGACAGGCATCGGCCATCCTTACGAAGCCACGCTGGAGTATCTGGAGAAAGCGATTCCGACACTGACCCAGATGAACATCGAACTGGTGCCGGTATCCGAGATGATCCGTCTGCAGCAGGGTGCTACAGACGCATTGTGATGCCCTTGTCGGCCATGTAACGCTTGGCTTCCGGAATGCTGTATTCGCCAAAATGAAAGATGCTGGCGGCGAGCACTGCATCCGCATGTCCGGTCAGCACGCCATCCACCAGATCCTGAAGATTGCCCACACCGCCCGAAGCGATGATGGGCACTGACACGCTGTCGCTTACTGCTCTGTTCAAGGCGAGATCAAAACCGCTCTTCGTGCCGTCACGGTCCATGCTGGTCAGCAGAATCTCGCCTGCGCCGTAACTCACCATGCGCCTGGCCCACTCCACTGCATCGATTCCCGTGGCTTTGCGGCCCCCGTGAGTGAAGATCTCCCAGCGCCCGGCTTCCCCGGGCAGACTGACCTTCTTGGCATCCATGGCCACCACGATGCACTGCGAGCCAAACCGTTCTGCGGCATCGCGCACGAAATCCGGATTGAACACAGCAGCAGTATTGATGGACACCTTGTCAGCACCGGCGTTCAGCATGGTGCGAATGTCATCCAGCGTGCGGATGCCGCCTCCGACTGTCAGCGGAATGAAAACCTGGCCAGCGATGGCCTCGACAGTATGCACCGTCGTCTCGCGCCCTTCATGGCTGGCGGTTATGTCGAGGAAGGTGATCTCGTCGGCGCCGGCATCACTGTAGCGTTTGGAGATTTCTACCGGATCACCCGCATCGCGGATATCCAGAAATTTCACGCCTTTCACGACGCGTCCCTTGTCGCAATCCAGACACGGAATAATTCGTTTGGCCAGTGCCATTGCTTGCCTCGTTCCAGATACCAGTGCCGCTTACCCGCGGGATGCTTCGTCACAGTAGCGCTGCGCCGCTGCCAGATTCAGGGCGCCTTCGTAGATCGCGCGCCCGGTGATTGCCCCCATGATGCCGCCGCCGGTGGCAGTCTTCGCCACGGCCTGCAGGGCATGGATGTCTTCGATGCGACTGAGGCCGCCTGACGCGATGACAGGAATGCCGGTTGCCTCTGCCAGCGCCACGGTGGCAGGCACATTGACGCCCTGCATCATGCCGTCGCGGGCGATGTCGGTGTAGATGATGGCTTCCACGCCGAAGTCTTCGAAACGACGTGCCAGCTCGATCACATTCACATCGGTCACATTGGCCCAGCCATCGGTGGCCACCATGCCGTTTACGGCATCCAGGCCGACAATGATCTGGCCGGGAAACTCGTGGCAGGCTTCGGCCACGAAACCGGGGTCACGCACAGCCTTGGTCCCGATGATCACCCAGGACACGCCTGCCGCCAGGTAGCGGGCAATGGTGCCCAGGTCGCGGATGCCGCCGCCGATCTGCAAAGGCAGGGACGGGTAGTGGCGGGCGATTGCCTGTACTACACCGCCGTTGACCGGCGTGCCGGCAAAGGCGCCGTTCAGGTCCACCAGATGCAGACGACGCGCTCCCTGGGACAGCCAGTGACCTGCTGTCTTGACCGGATCGTCGGAGAACACGGTGGAGTCTTCCATGCGGCCCTGTTTCAGGCGCACGCACTGGCCATCTTTCAAATCAATTGCGGGGATGATCAACATAAAAAATTATCCAGTCCAGAATCCAGCTAGACGCCGTCCCACGCGAGGAAGTTGCGCAGCAACTGCAGGCCGCCATGCTGACTTTTCTCGGGGTGGAACTGCACGGCGAAGATGTTGCCTTTGTTCAACGCCGCGGTGAACTCGACACCGTAGCGTGTGAGGCCCGAGGCCGACTCGCCTGCGCCCAGAGCGACGTAATAACTGTGTACGAAGTAGAACCGCGTGTTGTCTTCAATGCCCTGCCAGAGTGGATGCTGATCCGTTTGTTTGACACAGTTCCAGCCCATGTGGGGCACCTTCAGGGAATTGCCTTGTTCGTCACTGAGGCCGCTGCAGGACGCGCTCAGGGGCGACCCGGCGCCTGCATCGACGTTGCCGAAGAAGCGCACCTGACCCTTCACCAGCCCCAGGCACTCCACGCCACCGTTTTCCTCGCTGGACTCCATCAGTGCCTGCATGCCAACGCAGATGGCGAGCAGCGGCTTCTGGCGGCTGACTTCAGCGACTATTTCGTCGATGCCCAGACGACGAATCTCGGCCATGCAGTCACGTATGGCGCCGACACCAGGGAAGATCACGTGATCGGCTTGCAGAATCGTGGCGGCGTCGCTGGTGACATTGACCGATACATTGCGTCCGACATACTCGAGCGCCTTGGCGACGGAATGCAGATTGCCCATTCCGTAATCGATGACGGCGACTTTGTTCATAGTGACAACCTGATGCTGGTGCGACGACGCCCGCTTACAACGCGCCCTTCGTGGACGGAATGACATCACTGCTGCGCGGGTCGATTTCCATCGCCATCCGCAGAGCACGTCCGAATGCCTTGAATACGGTTTCGATCTGGTGGTGTGAATTGACCCCGCGCAGATTGTCGATGTGCAGTGTAAGCAGTGCGTGATTCACGAAGCCCTGGAAGAACTCGTGAAACAGGTCCACATCGAACCCGCCCACCGCGCCTCGGGTGAAGGGAATGTGATACTCGAGACCCGGCCGACCGGAGAAGTCGATGACAACGCGTGACAAGGCTTCGTCCAGCGGCACGTAGGCGTG
Source organism: Klebsiella pneumoniae (assembly GCA_945877175.1). Taxonomy (GTDB): domain Bacteria; phylum Pseudomonadota; class Gammaproteobacteria; order Pseudomonadales; family Pseudohongiellaceae; genus UBA5078. The sequence goes on from CAMCRC010000023.1 coordinate 26,663, forward strand.
TCCGTAACGACGGATGCCCTTGCGGTCGAGGGCTTTGTTGAAGGCCATGCCCAGCGTGATGCCCAGATCTTCCACCGTGTGGTGGGCATCAATGTGCAGATCACCCACCGCCTTGACAGTAATGTCGATAAGGCCGTGGCGCGCCACCTGATCCAGCATGTGGTCAAGGAATGGCAGGCCGGTTTCGCATTGCAGATCGCCTTTGCCGTCGAGATTCACGGAAACCTTGATCTGGGTCTCCTTGGTATTGCGTTCCACTGTTGCTTGTCGTGATGACATCACTGTTCCCCGCATGCGCGCGCCGACCGGCAGTTCTGGCCGGTTTCAGGTGACGCGCATTATACGGGCAGCATTGACGCTTTTGAAAGCAGAGATCTGCCCCCGCCACTCCCTGCTGCGCGCCGTAAACCGTGATTTTCCCGGCACTTCCAGTATGCGGGCGGTGCGTCCGCAGGGTGCTTTGGGTTACACTTCGGCCTCTCGCGTCCCTGACTGAAAATGTGCGCAGGCACCCCCGGAACTCCACTATGCTGAAGCTGTTCAAGACCCTGTTGATAGCCCTGGTGGCACTGATCGCACTGATCGCCATCGCGGTAACGACAGCGTTCATGGTCATCGATCCAGTGCGTTACCGCCCCGCGCTGGAGTCTGCGTTTGCCAGCCAGACCGGCCTGCAGCTGACCATGGCAGGCGACATTTCCTGGACCTTCCGGCCCGTGTTCGGTCTGGCCTTGAGCGATCTGCGCCTGCGCAACCCCGGTTCTCCAACGGAACTGGCCTCGCTGGCGCAAATGAACATCAAGCTGGAACCACGCGCCCTCCTGGACGGCCGGCTCGCGCTGCAGCAGTTGCAGATAGACGGTCTGCACGTGAACTGGCTCGTCGACGAGAGCGGCCGCAGCAACTGGCAGACCGAAGGCGCCGCCACTGCCGGGACCACAAGCACGCAGCTGCCCGCGACCGCTCAGCCCGCCACTGCAGGCAGCAGCGTGGATACAAGCAGCATCGCGCAGATCAGTATTCGCAATGCCAGCATCGACGTGCAGGACCGACAGCGCGGGTTCAGCACCCACTTGAACAACGTCACCTTGAGCAGCAGCCATGCGAACCTGCGCGACCGCCCGTTCCCCCTCGAACTGTCTTTTGCGATAGGACAGGAAGACGGCAGCTCGCTGGCTGTCATCAACCTCTCGACGCTCGCCCGTGCAGACCTCGCGGCCGGCAATGCCACGCTGGACGATCTGGTCATCAAGCTCAATCCCTTGCAACTCAGCGGCGCACTCAGCGTGGAGAATTTGCGCGACGCAGTGACCTTGCGCGGTTCGTTGCAGAGCAACACGTTCCCGCTCTCGGACTTCCTGGATCTGTATGTTCGCAGCGATGCGGTTGCCATACCCGGCAATGCGCTACCGGAGGAGTTCAGCACCGACACCGATCAGTTCAGCCTGAGTGCAGAGTTTGCGGGCAATGCGCGACAGATGGACATTACGGCGCTGCGTCTGTCGCTCGATCAGATGCGCGTCGATGCCACTGCTACCTGGATGGCTGCGCAGCCGGGCGTTCCGGGGTCCTTGCGCTACAGTCTCAGCGGCAATGCGCTCGATCTCAATCGCTATACCGGGAATGCCGGCAGCACCTCGACTCCCGGCGAGGCCACGCAAACCGCAGCGGCGGCGACGGTGCCCGCCGCAGAGACGGAGCTGCCAATTGCCCTGCTGCAAGCCATGGACATTGAAGGCAGTCACGCCCTCGAATCCATTGCCATGGGCGGCCTGCAACTGCACAACGTCAATGCGCTCCTGTACCTGCGCAATGGCCGGCTGAGTCTGAACCTGCGTCCTGCCGGTTTTTACGCCGGACAACTGACGGCTGCAGTGAACTTCGACACTCGACAGACGCCCCCCAGCCTGACCAGCATCTTCTCAGTACAGAACATGGACATCGCGCAGCTGGCCCGGACGGTCCCTGCAGTGGCATTCGCCCAAGGCAAGGTGAATCTGGAGTCTTTCCACACCATGCAGGGTCGCAGCACCGCCCAGCTGCTGAGCACCATCAACGGGTCCACCAGCTTCAGTGTTACGGACAATGCCGTCGATATCGGCATTGTGAAGCAGCTGTTTTCAGCCATTTCCGTCCTCAGCCCCGCGGGCTCGGGCGATCTGGCGCAGCGCTGGCCAGACGTGGTGCGCTTCGCCAGCGCCGAAGGCAGCTTGAGCTTCACGCAGGGCATTGCGCAGAATCAGCAATTCACTCTGCAACTGGACAATTTCGAGATAGACGCCACAGGCGGCATTGATCTTGCGCAAGAGCGCTTCGACTTTTCCGCGCTCCTGACGGTGTACGGCGAGCCTGCGCCGCAGACCATCGCGGTGGCACCGCTCTACCAGGGGGTTGGCTGGCCGGTACAGTGCAGCGCCCGTTTCGATGCCGAATACAGCCAGTACTGTGGCCCCGACTTCGGCAGAGTGAGGGACTTGTTCGTGGAGATTTCCCGCAACCAGGTGCAAAGGCGCGTGCAGGACGCCGTGAGCGACCAGGCGCCTGCCGACCTGCAGGATGCCGCGCGCAACCTGCTTGACCGCGTACTGCGCTGAGCCAGGCTGCCGCGACGATGCCAAGCTGCTCCTTCGCCGACAGCGTTCTGCACTGGTTTTCCCACAGCGGACGCCATCATCTGCCATGGCAGGAGAACCCGACGCCCTATCGCGTGTGGGTCTCGGAAATCATGCTGCAGCAGACTCAGGTCAACACCGTCATTCCCTATTTTCAGCGTTTCATGGCGCACTTCCCGGATGTGCACGCGCTGGCCGCCGCGCCTCTCGACGAGGTATTGCATCACTGGACCGGTCTTGGCTATTACGCCCGGGCCCGCAATCTGCATCGCAGCGCCGTCATTGTCAGCAACCAGTTGCAGGGTGCCTTCCCAGGTGATGTCGCGGGGCTCTGCGAACTTCCCGGCATCGGGCGCTCTACAGCAGGCGCCATTCTCGCGCTCGGCAGCGGAGTGCGGGCTGCCATCCTCGACGGCAATGTCAAGCGCGTGCTGTGCCGCTACCATGCCATCGAGGGCTGGCCAGACCTGCCTGCGGTGCAGAAGTCCTTGTGGGGGATCGCCGAGGATGCCACTCCCACCACTGATTTCGCGCGCTTTACGCAGGCCATGATGGATCTGGGCGCCACGGTGTGTACCCGCAGCAAACCGGCCTGTCTGCTGTGCCCCTTGCAGACCGGCTGTCAGGCACACGCCGCGGGCCGTGTCGGCGAACTCCCCCATCGCAAACCCAGGAAGACGCTGCCCCGCCGTACCGTCTGCATGCTGATGTGCCGCACCGCCTCGGGACACGTGCTGCTGGAGAAACGGCCCGCGGCTGGCATCTGGGGCGGCCTCTGGAGTTTTCCGGAATTCGCGGATGTGGCTGCAGCGCAGCAGTTCTGCCACGCACAAGGCCTTGGCAGCAGCACCACGCTGGAATCCTGGCCCGCCGTGCAGCACACATTCAGCCACTTCCATCTGGAGATTACCCCCTTGCTGGCCGATGCCGCTCAGACGCCAGTCACAGTCATGGAGGCCGGGCGCTGGCTCTGGTACCCTCTCGGACCAGTGAGCGCCCCGCACACCACTGCTGTCGGTCTTGCCGCGCCCGTCAAGGACTTGCTGCAGCGTCTGGCGCGGAGTCTCGACTCAACGGGCCTGCCCACGTGATGAACCTGCCAGGCGCGAACGCCCCGGCGCTCTGACAACGAAGGAAATCGCCATGCCCCGAACCGTGTTTTGCCGCAAGTATCAGAAGGACCTGCCCGGACTCGACACCCCGCCCTATCCCGGCAGCAAGGGTCAGGAGATCTTTGAACAGGTGTCACGACAGGCCTGGCAGGAATGGCAGAAACAGCAGACGATGCTGATCAATGAGAAGCAGTTGAGCATGATGAACGCTGATCATCGTCGCTATCTGCAGGAGGAAATGGCCAAGTTTCTGAGTAACGAAGCCCACGACACTGCAACGGGCTATGTGCCTCTGGAGCACTGACAGCCCGGGCTTGACTCGACCTATCGTCTGCGGGTTTAATACGCGCCTTGCCAAATTTGGCAGCAAGTGAAACCCTCGCAAGACCGCAACATCCGTCATGCCCAGATAGCTCAGTCGGTAGAGCAGAGGATTGAAAATCCTCGTGTCGGTGGTTCGATTCCGCCTCTGGGCACCATTAACCACAAGGCTTTCAGCAACTCAGGGCCTTCTCGCTTCGTGTAATTCCCGAACCATGTCACCAATGTGACATCACGCTTTTTCAACAAAGGCTGGCTTATAGTCTTTCACTTCGTGCCTAAATCGAAGGCACGCCGAGCTAATACAACTCGAAATGAAATGAAGATGAAGGTCGATCGAGCTCCCGCATTGCACTTATCGGCCTGCGTGTTGCATTACTCAGGAGCTCGACGGAATTGCAAAGGGGGCGGCTCAGGTGCAAGAGGCTCCTCTGCGACGGCCGCGGCCGATTGCGAAGCCGCGATTGTCTCCAGGTATTGGTTGCGCTCCAGAACAATCAGCGCTTCAATTTGCTCCCTCAGGGCTACTAGTTCACGTAGTGTGGGTGTTGTCTCAAGCAATCCACGCTGCGCGGTACCTAGCTGCTCAATTGCCCGCACAATACCGGCTGAAGACGAACGCGTGTCCTCCAACATCGCAGACATCTCCTGAGCAATACTAGACTGCCACTGCCCTAATGATGCATCTACCTCACTTGCCGAGGCGGTCAATCGCGACTCAATACTCGTTAGCCCTTGGCTTAATGAATCCGTCTGCGTTTCTGCGGTTAAGAGCAGAAGTTCCGTGGAATTGCTTAATGCCGCGATTGACTGATTGAGCTGCTCAAAGGTTACCAGTCCACTGTTTACCTCAGACAGACGTCTTGCCAAAGAAACGGTTAATGCATTCATCTGATTGACTTGCGAGGAATAATTAAAACCGGCGACAAACATCATTGAAAGACTTATGAACACTGCGGCGATGCTGCCCAGGAGCGTTATTTGAATCAACTTATTTTTCTTTACCAGCAGCAACTCATAGCGATTGATGCTTATATCAACCGCCTTTACACGCTGGCCTATCTCTCCGATCAACCTTTGGAGCTTATCACCGAGTACGGCAAGATTCTCGGACATTCCAAGCACGCCTGGAACGAGCGTTTTCAGGTAAGCATCGATCTCTGAGATGTCAATTTCTTGCAAATCCGGCTTGTCACTAGCCTCACTGGTTTGGCTTGCTCCCTCACTTTTCTGTTCATATGGCTCTGCTGCAATATCGCGCTCGAAGTGACTCTCGGCCTCAGTTATGAAAGGTTCTTGACGATTTCCGTCGAGTAAAACACCAGGCACGCTGTTGTCTTGACTAATTTCTGACATCGATTAATTCTCTGGGTAATTTTCTGAATTGAGCCTTTTGACGTGCGTATCGAGCAGAGCAAGGCGCTTGGAGATATCCTTGATGAAGAGAGGGTCTGGTTTAAGCACACGAACCCTGACATTGTTTATTTCAACACAGCGCGTATCAAGTTCACGCGGAACGTCGGTCGCAATAGACGATTTTGGCCTAGGCAGCTCTATCTCACCCAGAGGCGAATCGACATCGTGTGCCAGAAAGCTGCCTTTACGACTGAACACCTTCGTACCAAACACCATAAGCCCTCTGGACTCCAAAAATGCTTCAGCGCCTCCCATAAATGATCGGCACATGAACTAATTTTCTTTATACTGATTATCGATGCTAAGATTAATCAGCACTTCCCAACAGGACTGCTGATGAAAAGTAAGCAGACTGCGATTCACAAATAAGGGTCAGCAACAATGCCTATTAACGTTATCAGAATGATCGTCGGTTTAGTATTATCGTTTAGCAGCACTATCCTGATAGCACAGCAGGAAAATTTTGCAGCTGGACTGGCGGCAAAAAACCGCGGGCATTATGCAACTGCAATTCGGGCTTGGCGACCGCTGGCAGAACAGGGCCTCGCTTCAGCTCAAAATAACATGGGGCACATGTACGAAGAAGGGCTCGGCGTAGCGCAGGATTACGCCGAGGCGATGCGCTGGTATCGTCTGGCGGCAAACGCTGAACTCCCGGAGGCTCAGTACAATATCGGCCTGCTCTATTATCTTGGTTACGGCGTCTCAGCGAATCCACGCGAGGCATTGCGCTGGTTCAGAATTGCTGCAGAACAAGATCTTGTCGATGCTGAGTACATGCTAGGCAGAGTCTTCCACCAAACTGAGGGCTTTGAGCCTGATCCCCTCGAAGCACGACGCTGGTACGCAATGGCATCAAAACGCGGCCATGCAGATGCACAGTTTATGTATGCTTTTATGCTGCAAGCGGGAGAAGGTGCCGATGCTGGGGAACCTTACCGCGCGTACGTATGGAGCAAGCTGGCTGAACATAACGGCAAAATCGATGCCCAGGACATCTACAATATCTCTGCATTGACACTCAGCAACAGTGAAATAGCGAGGGCGGATGAGCAGGTGCTTGTTTGCATATCTTCGACTTATGAAAGTTGTATCGAGTAAAAATGCGCTCTACTGATCAGTCACAATAATTTCGATGCGGCGGTTTTGTGCTCTCCCCAGCGCTGTCTCATTATCGGCAATGGGTCGGGTATCGGCATAACCTGATACGGATATCTGGCCTGAATCAAATTGTGAGCGACCAAGAATATAGTCAGCGACAGCCGCCGCGCGCGCCGATGACAAATCCCAGTTGGTTCGATAACGGCCACCTTGCGCCATGCTGACATTGTCGGTATGCCCCTCGACGGATATCGACCCGCTGCTACCGGACAATGAGGTAGCGACACTTTCAAGCAATGGCAGAAAGTTTTGCTGCAACTCAGCGCTTCCGCTGGTGAAAGATCCCTGCTCCGCAAGTCGGATAATGATATTATCTCCATCCCTCGACACGCTGGCCAGCCCCGATCGTATTTCATTGGCAAGATTACGCCTGATCGTTTCGTATTGATTATCCGCTTCGGAACGAGCATTTGACTCGGCAAGCGCTGAATCATTCTCTATCTGCGCTTCTGATTCCAATGCCACAGCCGACATCACCTCGATATCCGCAGAGGTCTGTTCTGCGGTTTCAACAACTGCGGCAAAAACATCCAGAAGCTCGGCACTGATCTGTCCGGCTGACGGCTGGTTGTCTGGCGAGTTATCCGCCTCCAGCGAATCCGGATCAAGCAAGTTCAGTGTAACAGTCTGATTTGTGACGCTGATGGAGATTTTACCCGCTGCGATCTGATCGGCGAGCGCTGTTTCCAGCATTTCAACCGCATCATTGGTTTGCGAATCACCAGGTGCGACATCACGATCCAACTCAGGATCAACCGGTTGAGGCTCATCCGTGCGCTCCTCCTCAATTGTTTGCACTGGAGTCGGCTGTACTTCAGCTGTCATATATTGCGTGGCAATCAAATTATGGGCGTCTGGCGCCTCAACCACGGGTATAAGCGTTTGCACACCAAAGGCCATCTGCATGGATCCACTAATATTCTTGTATTTGGGTACACTGGTATTTGCAAACGACAGTAGCAACACGAAAAATGCCATCAGAAGCGTGGCCATATCCGCAAACGTCGCCATCCACGCCGGCGCACCACTTTTGCACGGCGGGCACTCCGGTTCAGGCTCATCAGACGACGCCTTTTTGGGCCGCGCCAATGTTATTTCTTCAATGTCGTCGGTATCAGCCATGGGTCAACTGCCATCAACAATGATTTCAATGCGACGGTTACGGGCACGCCCTTCCGACGATGTGTTTGACTCCAGAGGAACCGTATCAGCGAGCCCTTTGACACTCAAACGTGCTGTTGCGATGTCG
>CAMCRC010000024.1 GCA_945877175.1 Klebsiella pneumoniae
AGCTGAATGCTGTAGATCGTGCTGGTGACATCTACAACCTGGCCCCGGAAAATATCCGTGGTGCGTTTGATCTCGTCACGCTGCGCACCTGTGGCTTTTACCTTGATCAGCATCAACTCACGCTCGATGTGCGCACCTTCGGTCAGATCCACCAGCTTCACCACATCCACCAACTTGTTCAGGTGCTTGGTAATCTGTTCAATTTTTCGATCATCGCCCATGGTTGTTATGGTCAAACGCGATAAGGTGTGATCGTCTGTCGGCGCAACGGTCAACGACTCGATGTTGTAATTGCGCTGTGAAAACAGCCCGACAACCCGTGACAACGCACCTGGTTCATTCTCCAGCAACATGGAAATAATATGTCTCATCTCAGGTTCTCTCCGTCTTGCTCAGATACATGTCTTTCATCGCTCCACCCTTGATGGCCATCGGATACACGTGCTCCATCGGATCCACCATCACGTCGATGAACACCAGACGATCCTTCAATGCAAAGGCTTCTGTCATCTTCTGCTTGAGCTCGGACAATTTCTCGATGCGTACGCCGACATGGCCATACGCTTCGACCAGCTTGATGAAATCAGGCAATGACTCCGCATAGGTGCTGTGTGAATACCGGCCGCCATACTGCATGTCCTGCCATTGCTTGACCATTCCCAGGGCCTGGTTGTTCAGGCACACGATCTTTACCGGCAACTGATACTGCAGACAGGTCGCCAGTTCCTGAATGTTCATCTGAATACTGCCTTCGCCAGTCACGCAGACAGAGACGGCATCCGGGAATGCCATCTGCACACCCATTGCTGCCGGAAAACCGAAGCCCATCGTGCCCAGCCCCCCGGAATTGATCCAGCGGCGTGGCTTGTCAAATTTGTAGTACTGCGCGGCAAACATCTGATGCTGCCCCACGTCCGAGGAAACATAGGCATCACCCCCGGTTATGTCGTACAGACACTGAATGACCTGCTGCGGCTTGATGACATCGTCGGGCGCAGGGTTGACCTTCAAGCTGTCTTTCTCGCGCCAGCCATCGATCTGCTTCCACCATTGCTCAATGGCCGGGCGATCCACTTTGGTGTCGGATTGTTTGATCAGCTCCAGCATTTCCTCAAGGACACTGGTCACTGAACCCACGATGGGAACGTCGGCCATGACCGTCTTCGAAATCGAGGCTGGATCGATATCCACATGGAGAATTTTCGCTCCCGGACAGAACTTGGCGATCGAGTTTGTAACCCTGTCATCGAAACGCACACCAATGCCCAGGACCACGTCGCTGAAATGCATGGACATGTTGGCTTCGTAAGTACCGTGCATGCCGAGCATGCCGAGGAACTGCTTGTCCGTTGCGGGATACGCGCCAAGCCCCATCAGAGTATTGGTGACCGGATAGCCCAGCACTTTCGCCAGTTCCGTCAGCAAGGCACTGCCGTCACCCAGTACCACGCCTCCGCCTGTGTAAATGACGGGGCGTTTCGCGGCCAGAAGTATCTCCACGGCTTTCTTGATCTGCCCGGTGTGACCCTTGCCCGGAACCGAATAGGAACGCAGTTTCACGGACTCTGGATATTGATACTTGAACTTGCGCGACGGATCCGTGACATCCTTGGGAATGTCGATCACAACGGGTCCGGGGCGGCCAGTAGTGGCAAGATAAAAGGCCTTCTTGACCACCATCGGAATATCTTCCGGATTCTGCACCATGAAACTGTGTTTCACGATGGGACGGGAAATGCCGACCATGTCAGTTTCCTGAAAGCCATCAGACCCGATCAGAGAACTGTCCACCTGGCCAGAGATCACGATCATGGGAATGGAATCCATATACGCCGTGGCAATACCGGTGATGGCATTGGTAGCCCCCGGACCGGACGTCACCAGCACCACACCGGGCTTTCCTGTTGCTCTGGCGTAACCGTCGGCGGCGTGCGTTGCCGCCTGCTCGTGGCGCACCAGAATATGTTCCACCTTGTCCTGTTTGAACAAGGCATCATAGATATGCAGTACGGCGCCTCCGGGGTAGCCCCAGATGAACTCAACGCCTTCGTCGTGCAATGCTCGCATGAGCATCTCACCGCCGGATAAATGTTCCACTTTTTCAAACCTCTGTTCTGTCATGCATGCAAGCCGATGGTCAATGCCATCCAATGGCAATGCCATCACCCAGCTTGGGTGAGCGGCAACATGCTGATCGATTTACACTTCAGGGATATGTCAGGCAAGGCATGCGTCAATGTCTCGCACACTGCATTGCTTGTTGCCTGACTCTTGGCGGCTCTCCACGCGGTAACGTATCGGAGCCTAAGGTGGACGTGGTTTGACACCTAAGATTGTCATAGCCCCCGGTACTTTTATGCCGGGGGCAGCTGAGACAGACCGGATGAGGAAGTGGTCAGTTCAGTATGCAAACAAAAACGAGGGCAATTTTCCCAGCATTTGCTTCAAAGTCAAGCTAATAAAGGGCTGCAGACTGAATCGAAGACCCGACCCGACTATTTCTTGCCGAAGATGAAGACATCCTCTCGAACATCCACCACGATGCAATCACCCGCCTCGTAGTCACCCTTGATGACCTGCTGAGCCAAGGGATTCTCAAGCCATTGCTGTATCGCTCGCTTCAGAGGCCGGGCGCCATAGACCGGGTCGTAACCAAGTCGCGCAATCCTGTCCAGCACGCGCTCACTGACCTCAATGCGTAGATCATTGTCCTGAAGCCGCTTGTTGAGCAGCGCTATCTGAATGTCGGCGATGCCGCGAATCTGCGACTGCTGCAAGGGGTGGAACACCACTGTCTCGTCGATCCGGTTCACGAATTCTGGCGAAAAGTGCCGTACCACTACTGAAAGTACCTCAGCCTTCACACGTTCGTAAGCGCGCTCGTCCATGGCGCCGTCGCTCATCATTTCCTGGATGCGGTCGGAGCCGAGATTCGATGTCATCACGATGACTGTATTGCGGAAATCCACGGTTCTGCCATGGCCATCAGTCAAGCGGCCATCGTCCATCACCTGCAACAGGATATTGAAGACGTCCGGGTGCGCCTTTTCTACTTCGTCCAGCAGCAATACAGAGTAAGGACGACGACGGACAGCCTCAGTCAGGTAGCCCCCTTCTTCGTAACCGACATAGCCTGGCGGAGCTCCTATCAGTCGGGACACCGAGTGTTGCTCCATGAATTCAGACATGTCGATGCGTACCATTGCATCATCAGTGTCAAAAAGGAATTCGGCCAATGCCTTGCACAATTCCGTTTTGCCGACACCTGTCGGTCCGAGGAACAAAAAGGAACCGTTCGGCCGATTCGGATCTGAAAGACCGGACCTTGCACGTCGCACGGCGTTGGCCACAGCATTCACAGCCTCTTCCTGGCCGATGACGCGCTTGTGCAGTGCGTCCTCCATCGTCAGGAGCTTCTGCTTGTCGCCCTGCAGCATCTTGGCGACGGGAATGCCGGTCCAGCGCGAGACAACTTCAGCTATTTCTTCATCTGTCACGCGATTGCGCAGCAAACGCATGTCCTTCATGTCCGTCTGAGCGGAGGCGTCCAGTGTCTTTTCAAGATTCGGAATGATGCCGTACTGCAGTTCCGACATGCGCGCCAGGTCGCCAGCACGGCGCGCCAGTTCCAGTTCGTTTCGTGCACGTTCCAGATTGCTCTTGATGGACTGGGCACCCTGCACCGACGCCTTCTCGGATTTCCAGATTTCCTCCAGATCTCCATACTCCGTCTCCAGCTTGCGAATCTCTTCGGCGAGCTTCTCCAGACGCTTGCGGGAAGCCTCGTCCTCTTCCTTCTTGAGCGCCTCGCGTTCGATCTTCAACTGAATCAGGCGACGTTCCAGGCGATCCATATCTTCAGGTTTGGAATCGATCTCCATGCGGATAAGACTCGCCGCTTCGTCGATAAGGTCGATAGCCTTGTCCGGAAGTTGGCGATCCGGGATGTAACGTGTGGACAATCTGGCAGCCGCGATGATGGCGCCGTCGGAAATCTGCACGCCATGATGCACTTCGTAACGCTCTTTCAGCCCGCGCAGAATGGCAATGGTGTCCTCCTGACTGGGCTCATCCACCAGCACTTTCTGAAAGCGCCGCTCAAGTGCTGCATCCTTTTCGATGTATTTGCGGTATTCATCCAAGGTCGTAGCGCCCACGCAGTGCAATTCGCCGCGGGCAAGCGCCGGCTTCAGCATGTTGCCAGCATCCATGGACCCTTCTGCTTTGCCGGCTCCTACCATGGTGTGCAATTCGTCGATGAACAGGATGACGGAGCCTTCCTGCTTCGCGAGCTCGTGGAGCACGCCTTTCAGGCGCTCCTCGAATTCGCCACGGAACTTTGCCCCGGCAATCAATGATCCCATGTCCAGAGACAGTATCCTCTTGTTTTTCAGCCCCTCTGGCACCTCCCCATTGACGATGCGCTGGGCCAGTCCTTCCAGAATGGCGGTCTTGCCAACGCCCGGCTCGCCGATCAGGACGGGATTGTTCTTGGTGCGGCGCTGCAATACCTGAATGGTGCGGCGAATCTCGCTGTCCCGTCCTATCACCGGGTCGAGCTCGCCCTTCTCCGCACGTTCGGTGAGATCAACGCAGAAACGCATCAACGCCTGTCTGGATTCCTCGGCGCCAGCATCACTGACAGTTTCACCGCCACGCAGGTTGCCGATGGCATTTTCCAGAGCCTTTTCGCTGACACCATACGAGTTGAGCAGTTTGCCGAGTTCGCCTTTGTCACTCAGTGCTGCAAGAATCACGGCCTCACTGGCGATGAATTTGTCGCCTTTCTTCTGCGCGTGCTTGTCTGCCATGTTGAACAGGCGGCCAAGTTCATTGGACGGCACAACATCGCCGCCATTGCCCTGCACCTTGGGCAGGCGCTCCATGATCTGCTGCAAACCCGCACGCAGGTCTGTGATCGTGAACCCGGTTTGCGAAAGCAGTTGCCGCACAGACCCGCCCTTCTGGTCCAGCAGGGCCAGAACGAGGTGAACCGGTTCGATGAAATTATTGTCATTGCCCACAGCGAGCGATTGAGCGTCCGACAAGGCCGCCTGCAGCTTGCTGGTCAGTTGATCCATGCGCATCTTGTGTCCCCTGGGGAATTCGCGTTCCCGGAAGTGGTGGCATTGCCGCGACCGAGGTCCTCAGTCGCGCGTTTCGATGTGCTCTTCAATGCGGGCATAGGGTAGGAATTCAAGCAGGAAGTGCGTCAGCCTTGATCTGGCGCAAGTCCAATGAGACTGACGAAGCGGCCGGTTCGGCTGTTGCGTCGATACGAGTAGTAGTGATCCGCATCGCAGAAAGTACACAACCCGCCTCCACTGACGGAGGTGACACCGCAGTGTGCTAGTCGCTCACGGGCAAGAACATAAAGGTCCGCAAAATACTTGCCGCCAGTCTGTGCCGGCCGAAACGCCAGTTCCTGCAAGCGCAGGCGGGAGATTTCATTCGGGCAGGTATCCAGAAAGGCCGCGCGAACTTCCGCACCCACCTCGAAATGGCAGGGCCCAATGGCAGGACCGAGCCACACCAGGATATCAGCGCCAGCATCGGGAAATCGCGCAAGAGTCTTCTCCAGAATGCCGGCGGCCAGCCCTCGCCATCCGGCATGGGCAACGGCGACGCGTTGCCCCGAGCGCGAAGCGAAGAACACGGGCAGGCAGTCTGCCGTCAGAACAGCGCCAGCCATGCCTCGCCTGTCAACATACACCGCGTCGCCACAGCGCTCCACTGCATCGTCATCAGCATCAACGACAACCGTGCCGTGAACTTGCTCAAGCCATTGCAGCGACATCCCTTCCGGCAACTCTGACCGAAGCAGCCGGCGATTGAGCAGCACCTTGTCCCGAGCATCATCGACGTGCAGCGCCAGATTGAAGCCGTCAAAAGGTGCATGGGAAACGCCCCCGTGCCGATTCGACACGCGCGCTATGACGCCGTCCGGCACGGGCCAGTCAGGCACAAGCAATTCGGGGGTGTTCACTGGTCCTCGCGCAGGACGACGAGCAGTGCCTGCATATCATCGGGCAGCGCAGCTTCCCAGCTGAGTTCCTCGCCAGTGCGGGGATGCACAAATCCAAGGCGACGGGCATGGAGCGCCTGGCGGCAAAAATCCTTGAGTGACTGCGTAAGCGCGCCGCTGCAGCCTCGCGGGATTTGCAGGCGACCACCGTACAGGGGGTCTCCCACCAACGGATACCGAATGTGGCTCATGTGCACGCGAATCTGGTGCGTGCGACCAGTTTCAAGCTGGACGACCACATGGGTATGGGCGCGGAATCGATTCAGCACGCGATAGTGTGTCACTGCCTCCTTGCCATTTTCGATGACCGCACGTTTCTGCCGGTGTACCGGGTGCCTGCCCAGTGGCAGATCCACGGTACCCCCTGCCGTCATCACACCAATCACGATGGCTTCGTACTCCCGCTCCACTTCCCTGCGCTGCAGCTGCTTTACCAGAATGCGATGGGCCTGCAGAGTCTTGGCCACCACCATCAGGCCGGTCGTGTCCTTGTCCAGGCGGTGCACAATGCCTGCCCGGGGAATTTCCTTGAGCTGCGGACAATGGTGCAACAGGCCGTTGAGGAGCGTCCCCGTGCGATTGCCAGCTGCGGGATGTACCACGGTATTCACGGGTTTGTTGAGGACGATGACGTCGTCGTCCTCATAAACGATATTCAGGTCTACATCTTCTGGAGCATGGGCTTCTTCGATGGCAAGCACGGTTTCCAGCACCAGTTTGTCGCCGGCATTGATCTTGTCCTTGCCCCTGAGCAGCTTGCCGTTGACCAGCAGCCCACCTTCCTTGATCCAGTTCTGCAGGCGTCCCCGGGAATACTCAGGAAACAGGGCAGCGGCTGCCTGGTCCAGGCGGCTGCCATCATGCGTAGGCGGAACAAGGGCTTGCAGAGAAATTTTCGTCGTCATGAATCCAGATCACTCAAAGCCCCGCCACATGAGCGGGGAACAAACAATACAGCACACCTTGGGTTTGCATCGGTTGCTGTGGTTAAATACGGCTCCATCGGAGAAAGGCCGGATCGGTTCGGCTCCTGGACAGGCGGGCGGTATTATACCCGCTAAAGGCCCTGCAGATTTCACTAGTTTTCGCCCGCGGCACGGCCGTCGGCATTCCAGAGGTTGTCGTCGCGTGAGAATTCTGTTCCTGATAACGCTTTGCCTTGCCTTCGCCTCCTGCTCCCTTTTCGACGGCGAGGAGCGCGACGAGTTTGCCGGCCTCGACACCGAAGAGCAGTTCTATGTCACGGCACAGCGCCAGCTCAACGCCCGCAACTACCGCTCTGCCATAGCAACCTACGAAGCACTTGAGTCGCGTTTTCCCTTCGGCCGCTTCGCTGCTCAGGGCCAGCTGGAGCTGATTTACGCCTACTACAGCAATCTCGATCTGGAAGCAGCGAGAACTGCAGCCGACCGTTTCATCCGCCTGCACCCGGACAACCCCAACATCGACTATGCCTACTACATGAAAGGCATGGCGTCGTTTGCGGAAGACTCCGGTTTCATGGCGCGGTTTCTGCCGACTGACCCTTCGAAACGAGATCCTGGCGGCGCGCGGGACGCATTTGCCGAATTCTCACTGCTGCTGGCTCTGTATCCGGACAGTGACTATGCAGCGGATGCCCGTGCCCGCATGATTTTCCTGCGCAACACTCTGGCATCCTATGAGATTCACGTTGCCAACTATTATCTCGGACGACGCGCCTACGTTGCAGCACTCAATCGCGGACGCTATGTCGTGGAGAACTTCCAGGGCAGCCCGCTGGTGGCAGATGGCGTGGCGATCATGGTGGAGTGCTATTTGCGCATGGGCCTGGATGATCTGGCGGGCACATCACTGTCATTGCTGAAGTCCAACTTTCCGGAGCATCCTGCGCTTGACGAAAGCGGCAAT
Organism: Klebsiella pneumoniae; assembly: GCA_945877175.1. Classification (GTDB taxonomy): domain Bacteria; phylum Pseudomonadota; class Gammaproteobacteria; order Pseudomonadales; family Pseudohongiellaceae; genus UBA5078. Next base: position 7,916 of record CAMCRC010000024.1, read on the forward strand.
TTCATCGTGAGAAACGATGTCACCAACCCCTCTTTGCTGTACACGGCCTCTTTCGGGCTGCTTGGCAGTAATGTCGACAATACTCCGCTTGCGCCCACTCAACGCCCACTGCAACCTGAGAATCCCGAGATGGAAGCGCCGGAAGAAACACGTTCCCTGCTCAACATACTGACTTTCGGCCTGCTGGGCTGACACTGTCAGTAATTTTCAGGACAGAATTCCCGTTCGATCAGTTCGATCAAAATGTGAATGATCTTGATGTGCACTTCCTGGACGCGATCGGCGAACGAACTCTGGCCGGCACTGATGTCCACGGTGGCCAGCGCGCCGAGTGCAGATCCTGATTTCCCCGTAAGACTCACCACATTGACACCGTTCTCGCGCGCAAATTCCGCTGCCTTGATGACATTGCGACTGCTGCCACTGGTGCTGATGGCCAGCAGACAATCGCCGGGGCGGGCACGGGCTTCCAGATATCGGGAAAAGATGTAGTCGTAACCGAAGTCATTGGCGACACAGCTGATATGCCCCGCATCACTGATGGCGGCCGCCGAAAGGCCACGGCGATTCTGGCGATAGCGGCCGGTCAGCTCTTCAGCGAAGTGCATGGCATCACTCATCGAGCCGCCATTGCCGCAACTGTAAATGGTCTTGCCGCCATGCAGCGTGGCAATCATCACACTCGCTGCGCGGGCAATCGCCTCTACATTGCCTGCATCGTTCATGAAGCGATGCAAGTAGTCGCGCGAGTCAGACAGCGTATTGAATATGTGTTCTTTCACGTGAGTACCTGTTCAAAAGTTGAATGAAACCGTTTGCGAACGCCATGGTGCCCGGGTCAGTCAGTCTCCCAGCTCCCAGCCGGAAGTAATGGGATAGCGCCTGTCCCTGCCAAAGCCGCGCTGCGTCAGACGCACCCCTACGGCGCTTTGCCGGCGCTTGTATTCATTGATGTCGACCAGACGCAGCACCCGCCGCACTATGGCCTCCGAGAAGCCGCGCGCGACAATGTCGGCGGCACTGCAGTCCTGCTCCACGTAGAGCTCGAGGATGGCATCCAGCTCCTCGTAGGGCGGCAGATTGTCCTGATCGACTTGTCCGGGCGCAAGCTCTGCCGACGGTGCTCGCTCGATGACCTGTTGCGGTATAAGCGGACCGTCCGCCGCATCCGCCTGCGAATTGCGCCAGTCGCACAGACGGTAGACCATGGTTTTGGGAACATCCTTCAACACGTCGAACCCGCCAGCCATATCGCCATAAAGCGTGCAGTAACCAACGGCCACTTCGCTTTTGTTGCCAGTTGTCAGCACCAGCAGTCCCTTTTTGTTGGAGATTGCCATCAGCAGCACTCCGCGGCAGCGAGCCTGGATGTTCTGCTCAGTAACATCAACAGGCAAACCGGCAAACTCTGCGCTGAGTGCGTCGACGAAACTGTTGTACGACTCCACGATCGGCAGAATCCGGTACTGCACCTTGAGTCGTGCAGCCTGCTCCCGGGCCAGGTCAAGACTGAGCTGAGACGTATAGGCAAAGGGCATCATGACTGCCAGCACCTTGTCTTTGCCCAAGGCGTCGACGGCCACGGTGAGCGTCAAAGCTGAATCAATGCCTCCTGACAATCCCAGCACAACTCCCTTGAAGCCATTCTTGGTGACATAGTCACGCACGCCCAGCACCAGCGCTTTGTAAAGAGCGGCTTCGGTACTGTCGGGCTGCGCAATGGCAGCCGTCTCCGGACGTATGCCAAGTGCAGCGCCAGCGTGCTGCAAATGAACCGGATACAGCCCTTCTGCAAACGAAGGAGCCAGGACCTGTACCACACCCTGTGGCGAAACGGCCATTGAACTGCCATCGAACACCAGCTCGTCCTGCCCGCCAACCAGATTGACATAGATGATCGGCAGGCCTGCACTGCGAGCCCTGGTTGCCAGCAGCTCCTTGCGCTCAAGCAACTTGTCACGATGGAATGGCGAGGCATTGATATTGATCAGCAGCTGAGCCCCGGCTTCTGCGACCTGCCCTGACGGTCCCTCTTCCCACATGTCTTCACAAATGGTCAGACCAACCTGCACCCCCTTGATCGCAAGGACGCATGGCGACGAACCCGGCGTGAAGTAACGGCGCTCGTCAAAGACCTGGTAATTGGGCAAGCACTGCTTGCGATAGGTAGTCAGTACGTTTCGCCGGTGCAGTACAGACAAGGCATTGTAGAGACGACCCCCTTCATGCAACGGGTGACCCACGATCATGTGGATATCCAGGTCGGCGTCGAGGATGCGCTGCAGGGCGCGCTCAATACGTCCCTTCAGACTGGGGCGCAAAAGCAGGTCCTCAGGAGGATAGCTGGTGAGCGCAAGCTCCGGAAACGCAATGATGTCGGCAGCAAGCTCGTCCCGCGCGCGGCGCGCGGCGGCAATCAGCTTGTCTGTATTGCCCTGGATGTCGCCGACCAGCAGATTCAGCTGAGCCATCACTACCGTTAACTGCTCTGGCATACACGCCCCATGTAAGAATTGCTGACTCTGCGCCACTGTATCCGGGTGAATATGGCTATCGGCAGGCAAGTGCGATATTGTCCGACAAACACTTCCCAATAGTAAAACGCAAATTGCCGCGCCGCCTCAATCCGACGCCACTACGACCAGACTTCATGGATGCCACGCCTCCTCCAGATCAGAACCTCCGGATACTGCAGATTTACAATCTCTATCGTCTGGCGCTTTCCGCTATCCTGCTGGCAAGCTTCCTCACGAACCCCATCTCCACGCAGCTGGGCAATCTGGTCCCAGCGTTGTTTCTGCAGACTGCTCTGACCTATACAGCATCAAGTCTGCTGGTACTGCTGGTGTTTCGGAGAACTGAACACAGGGAAGTACCGCAAAGGCTGATCAGCGCGTTGTTCATAGGCGATATTCTTGCATTGACCTTGCTCAGTCATGCCTCCAGTGGTGTAGAGAGCGGCCTGGCACTTCTGCACCTGGTGACAGTCGCGGCAGGCAGCCTTTTGCTGCGCAAACGCATGAGCACTTTTCTTGCCGCTGTCGCCAGTATTGCCATCATCTTCAGTGAGGCCTATCTCAACCTGCGCATGAGTGTCCCGGCGAACCAGTATATTCAGGCTGGCCTGCTCGGAGCGCTGCTACTGGCGGCATCCCTTTATCTGGAGTCACTTGCGGAGCGCATGCGACTGAGCGCCCAGCTGGCTGCCGCGCAAGCGAGCAGCATCCTCAATCTGGAGCAACTCAATCAGCTGATCATCAAGCGCATGCGCACTGGGATTCTCGTTGTGGACCCAGCAGGGGCAGTGCTGACCTCCAATGATGCAGCCCACCGCATGTTGCGTCATGCCAGCGTAGCCGATGATGTCACTCCTGCTGCAGTGCTGCCCGTGGTTCTGCGCAAGCAGCTTGACCTCTGGCGCCAGAACGCGAACCGTCGCCTTCCCACTTTCGGCTTCAGCAAGTCCAGCCCGCAGATCCAGGCCAATTTCGCGTTTCTGACGCCCAGTTCCGAATCCAGCATACTGATATTTCTGGAGGACAGCAGTCAGATGATTCAGCGCGTGCGGCAAATGAAACTCGCCTCGCTGGGCAGACTGACGGCGAGCATCGCCCACGAAATCCGCAACCCGCTGGGCGCCATCAGTCACGCCGGCCAGCTCCTTGATGAAGCCCCGGCATTGGCACCCGCCGAGAAAAGACTGGTTGAGATCATTCTGAAACACTGCGCGCGCGTCAACAACATCATAGAAGACGTACTGCAGATGTCCCGCCAGCGCCAGGAAGCAAGCGAACGCGTGAATCTGCAGGACTGGCTGGCGCACTTCGTCGAGAATTACGGAACAACACATCAGCTCAATGGCACCATCACGATTGCAGTCACCCCTCCTGACACCGAAGTGCGCGTCATAGTTAGTCAGCTGGAGCAGATATTGAACAATCTGTTCGAAAATGGCCTGCGTTACAGTGCGCGTAAAACGGGCTTCACTACGCTGTCACTGGAAGCAGGAATGGCAGGGCAGAATGAATACCAGGTACCCTACCTGAATGTCATTGATGAAGGCCCTGGAGTGGATCCCGAAACAGAGGAGCATCTCTTCGAGCCCTTCCACACCGCGGCGCCATCTGCATCCTCGTTGACGTCCACAAACACGATCCAGCCATCCGACCAGGCATCCGCTGCGCAGTCGGTGCTGCTGGCGCTGCCACACACGCTTACCAGGCGCCCGCGCTTGATGGCCTCGCTGCGGGCAAAATTGAGACTGGCAACAAGCGACTTGGCCTGGCTGTTGGTCTCCATGCGTGAAATGGTGTCCTGAAGACCAGGCAGTCCGACAGCCAGCAGAATTCCGATCACGCCGACGACAATCATCAGTTCTATCACGGTAAAACCTTTGATTTTATTAATATTCATTATGCTCTTGCGTGCTTGAAAATCGCCTTTGAAGTCCATTTGCACTATTGCAGATAAACCTGGTACCGGCAAGCGCACTGCCCTTGAAGGCAGCGTCACAATAGGCATTCACCTGGGTCAAGTATGTGACGCAAGTGGAAGTTTTGCAGATCAACCCGCAGTGCTTTGCTACACTGTGACGCCTTTCACGCTGACAGCCTTCTTCCGGACTCCTTCGCGCATGGAATATGACATCACTTTACTCGTGGTCCTGGCGCTTGTGGGCATCGTGGCGGGTGGCATCAACACAGTGGCAGGGGGCGGATCCAATCTGACGCTGCCAGTGCTCATGCTGCTGGGCCTGCCGGCCGATGTGGCCAATGGCACCAACCGCGTGGCCGTTGCACTGCAATGCGTCGTGGGAATTCGCGGCTTTCGCAATCATGACCGGCTGGACGAAGCGGCGATCCTGCCCATTCTGGTGCCCACCCTGATTGGCGGTGTCTTCGGCTCGCTGGCCGCCGCGGTGATCCCCGTGACGGCCCTGAAGCCGATATTGCTGATTACCATCATCAGCATGTCACTCATCATCCTCATCAGACCGAACTTTATTGCACCGCCCGACGGCACGCCGGTGGTGGATGTCCGCGACAACAGAGGGGCCTGGTGGATGCTGCTGTTCGCAGGCATTTACAGTGGCTTCGTGCAGGCCGGCGTAGGCTTCATTTTGCTGGCAGCACTCGCTGGTGGACTGCGCTATGACCTGGTGCGGGCGAATGCGTTGAAGATGGTGTGCTCTCTGGGTTCCACACTGATCGCGCTGGGGGTGTTTCTGTACTTCGACATGATCCGCTGGGTACCCGGGCTGGTCCTTGCAGCAGGCACCATGCTCGGCGCCTGGGCCAGTGTGAAGTTCGCGGTACGTGCAAAACAGAGCACCATCAAGTGGTTCCTGTTTGTCATGACCCTGTGCAGCTGTGTCGCCGCGCTGGTGTTCTGAATCAGGAACGGGAAGCGGTGATATCGGTAGTCTGAAAATTCTGGAACACCAGCTGTATCCGCGCTCCTCCCCGTTGCCCGGTGCCGACATCGATCTGACCTCCGTAGCTGCCTACAATGTCGGTCACTACCGCCAGTCCGATGCCTTGTCCCTGAACCAGCGTGTCCAGTCGCGCGCCGCGCTGCAGCACAAACTCCTGATGTGTGGCACTAATGCCGGGGCCATCATCCTCTACGACGATGCTCAACTGGCGCGATGGCACCTGCGTGACACGTGCGCTGATGGCAAGCCAGTGCCCTCCATATTTGAAGGCGTTGTCCAGCACATTGCCAAGCACTTCCATGAGGTCGCGCTCATCCCCCAGAAACACGAGGCCGGGCTCGATGTCACACACCACTTCCACCTGTCGCTCTGCGTAGACTTTCTGCAGCGCCTTGAGAATCCGACGCGCCACGTCGAGCACATCGACACGCCGCGCCAGAGCCGTGCTGCCAGTGGATTTCACGGCCCGCTGCAGTTGATAGCCGACAATCTGATTCATGCGTTCCAATTGTTCTTCCACGGTGCGAATCTGTTCTTCATTTACGGCGGCCGGCGCGGCTGCAGTCTTTTCAGACAGGCCATTCATCACGCCGGCGATCACTGCCAGCGGTGTCTTCAGGCTGTGGGCAAGGTCCCCGAGCGTCTCGCGATAACGGGCCTGCTGCTTGCGTTCGGTCTTGATGAGCAGGTTGAGATTCTCGGTAACGGGACGCAGCTCGAGCGGATAAGCCCCGGTCAGCTGTTCGCTCGCGCCTGACTCGATGCGTTTGAGATCCTCCGCAAGACGGCGCAGTGGCGACAAGCCCCAGCGCAACAGCAGAAGCTGCAGCACCAGCAGCAGCACTGCGACCCCTCCCAGCCAGGACCAGAGACTGGCTCGAAAATTGTTGATCTCCGCAACCGAGGTACCGGTGGATTCCATCACCACGAAGTCATACTGATCTTCGCCGTTCTCCCACACCACTCCATACGCCGCGATGAAGTACTCCTCACCGTCGGCAGCAACTTCGCGTGCGAAGAAAGTCTCCCCGCGCCCCAGTCCGGCCCAGCGCCCGAAGAGGTCATCGAAATTGCGCTCCAGAGCAGAAGGACTTCGCAGCAGCTCCTGCTGTGCGGGACTGCTGACCAGTGCGTAAAGACCGGAGTTGAGCTGAGAGAAACGTGGCTCTCGCAGATCTTCCAGAAAATAGAATTGTCCGTTGTCTTCTTCCACCGCTGACAACAGCACATACAACTGTACCTGCAGCTGCTGCGCCACGCCGGCCTCGACGCTGCTGCGAAACGCGCGATCCAGGACCACGCCGGTAAGCCCCAGGAACAGGGTGAGAAGCACGCTGACAGCGGTCAGCAAGCGGGTCTGAAGGGAATAGTCGGAAGTGCGAGTCGTGGCGCTCATCGCCGCTCAGGCATCCGTGCGGAAACGGTAGCCCTGCCCCCGGATGGTCTCGATGGGATGCAATGTGTCCTGTGGGTCCAGCTTCTGACGCAGGCGCCGCACGAAGACTTCCAGTACGTTGCTGTCACGGTCGTAGTCCTGCGCATAGAGATGTTCGGTCAGCTCTGTTTTGGACACGACCTGACCCGGATGCAACATCAGATATTCAAGCAACTTGTACTCATAGGCCGTCAGTTCGACGCCCAGGCCTCCGAGAGTGACCCGCTTGCTGGTGATGTCGAGCGCGATGGGACCAAATTCTATGAGTGACTTTGCAAAGCCGGCCGCGCGGCGGAGCAAGGCATTCAGGCGTGCCAGAATTTCTTCCAGCTGAAAAGGTTTGACGACATAGTCATCGGCGCCGGCGTCCAGCCCCTCAACCTTGTCCTGCCAGTCGCCGCGAGCCGTCAGAATGAGAATGGGAAAAGTCTTGCCCTGCGCGCGGATCTGCCGGATCAGTGAGATGCCATCCAGCAACGGCAGTCCGAGATCGATGATGGCAGCGTCATAGGCAAACTCGGAGGCGAAATACAGCCCGGCCTTGCCATCCGCCGCATCATCCACGACATACCCGTGGCGCGTCAGGCCCAGCACCAGTTGCTGCCTCAGCAGACTCTGATCTTCCACCACCAGCAGACGCATCTTTATTGCTCCCGCCGGATGGCGCCTGTTACGGCATCCACGTACACGGTGAAGATATTGCCTTCATTGTCCATGCGCACGCGGTACTGCAGACCACCCGCCTGCTGGACCTCGCTGATGCTGACCACATTGCCGGGGAAACGCGCGCGCACCAGTTCCAGTGCTTCGCGCTGGGAAATGCGGGGCGCCTCTGTGGTCGCCGGACTGTCCGACTGCTGGGCCAAGAGAAATCCCTGGGCATGAACCGAACCGGCCGGCAAGTTGACCAGCACGGTACAAGCCAGAATCGCCAGGCAGCGCAGCAAAACAGGTCTCAGTGAATTTGACTTCAACACGGCTTCTCTCCCAATCGCGGCGAAGTGCAGCCCGCGCGTCAAATGCACTGGAGCAGACCTCTAGAACACCGGTTGAACATCGACTCTCACTCGAACCTGCTGGCCCGGGTCGTTGTCCATGCGCACCGAATAGTCTTCGTTGTTGTAGCGGTAGCGAACCTGATATCCGATCAGGCGCTCTTCCTCGTGGTAGTCATAGATGGTCTCGCACTGCCGCACGGTCTCATATTCCGTGACCCCTCCATGACTGTTCGCAGCGACTATATCACGTCCAATGGAGTGCCCCAACACCGCCCCCACCACCGTTCCCACGCGCTTGTTGGACTTGCCGTGACCAACGGCATTGCCCAGCGCGCCACCAATTATGGTGCCCAGCAGTGCCGGTGTACGACTCTCAGGATGTGCCCGACGATGACTGACAACTTCCTCGTTCCAGCACTCTTCCCGGGGCACGGTCACCTCCACAGTGCGATAAACCGGCGTGGACTCGATGACATCGGCGTATTCAAAACGTGTCTCGGCCAGCACCGGCGATGCCAGCAACGTGGCGGCAGATCCCGCAATGGCGAGCCGTGCAAGGGTGCTGATGTGACGTGGGATGAATTTCATGGCTGTCTCCTCTGTGGAATTCTCAGGACCGAGTCGACGGTCCGGACGAGTTGCAGAGCCCGGAAGCAATGGCTTTCCCGAACTTCTGCCCAGAGTGTGGCAGCGAGAATCTGAATAAGGGCTGAACCATTTGCAGGACAATTGGCGGGGACGCAGAGGCCGAAAAGCCAAGGGTTTGATTTATCAGTAAAGATCGATAGAATTGCCCCGCGTTACAGATCATCTCCCGGTCAGATTCAATGAGGCGATGGGTGTTTCGAGTCAATAATAATTATAAGCAGCGAAGAGAGTCTCCATGTTCAATTACAACAAGTCATTCAGCATAGCCTTCATTACTACCCTTCTGGTCGCCATCCCCGTCTTTCTCATTGAAATCCAGTACACGCAGCCTCTGGTTCTGGCAGGCACGCTCCTGATCAGCCTGGGCGCCGCCGCCGCAGCAACACATCACCGCAAGCCTCGCCCCCGCAAACCTGTGGTGGAAGAGCAACGCGTTCCCTACAACAAGTCTCGCCGCGAAAGCGGCAGCGTGAAATGGTTCAATGCCAGCAAGGGATTTGGCTTCATCACTCGTGACAGTGGTGACGACATATTCGTGCACTTCCGCTCCATTCGCGGCGAAGGTCATCGCGTGCTGCAGGACGGGCAGCGCGTGGAATTCGCCATCAGCGAAGGGGACAAGGGGCTGCAGGCTGAAGACGTCGCCGCCGCCAAATAAGGCTTCGGACCTCAGTAATGGGGCGGGCGTTCGTCTGCGGACGTTGCGCTCTGGCCTTTTTCCGGCAGGTTTTCCAAGACATGCAGCAGGCGCTCCCGATGCACAAGCAACTCGCGCTCCAGGGCGTCGATCTGATCCTGCTGGCGGACCACGATCGCGTTCAAATCATTCAGCAGGTCCTCCTGAAAGGCGAATTGTGACTGCAGCTCTATAAGCTGCTTCTGCAGTTGTTCCGGACTCATGGGCATACCTGGCCAGTGGGTGAAGTAAGCGACTCAGAGTGTAATTACACCACTGCCAGCGGCGGCATTGCCAGTCACGAAGTGGTTGCGATTTCGTCATATTTTCGGCAACGTGCAATAATTCACCTGACAAGAGTGTCAAAGCTGACGTCATTCTCTGATTCATGAAACTTTGCAGGAACCCAGGCATGCAGAAAGCCCCGATCAACTGGACCAACACGCTGATTTTCACACTCACGCCATTTTTCGCGTTGACCCTGGTTCCCTGGTACGGATTCACCTATGGCTATGACCTTTTCGAAATTTTGGTCTTCGTCATCCTGATGGGCTATTGCGGCATGTCCATTACTGCTGGCTACCACCGCCTGTGGTCCCACAAGTCCTACAAGGCTCACCCCTTCGTCCGTTTTGTATTCGCGCTTGGTGGCGCCTGCGCTCTGCAGAACGATGTACTGCACTGGGCGTCCGATCACCGTCGCCATCACGCCCATGTTGACAACAATGACAAGGACCCCTATTCCGCCGGCCTTGGTTTCTGGTACTCGCACATGGGCTGGATCCTGCGCAACTACGAAAGCGGCAAGGAAGACTTCTCCAATGCCAAAGACCTGCAGAATGATCCGATCGTCATGTGGCAGCATCGCCACTACCTGAGTCTGGTCCTGGTCATGAACCTCGGCCTGCCCGCTTTCCTGGGCTGGCTCAACGGCGACATCCTCGGATGCGTGCTGCTGGGCGGCCTGCTGCGCATGGTGCTGAGCCAGCATGTCACCTGGCTGATCAATTCCGTCGCGCACATCTGGGGCAGACAGACCTACAGTGACGCCAGTTCCGCGCGCGACAACCCCCTGTTGGCCCTGGTCACCTATGGCGAGGGTTATCACAATTTCCATCACACGTTTCAGTGGGACTACCGCAATGGGGTGCGCTGGTGGCACTACGATCCGACCAAATGGTTCATCGCCACATGTTCCTGGCTTGGACTGGCCAGCGAACTGAAGCGCTGTTCTCCTGTCGTCATCGAAAGTGCCCGTCTGGACATGCAGTACCAGCGAGTTTCAGAGTCTTTCAATGCCTTGTCGGATGCGATCAGCAATGCCGATACCTGGCGCCAGCGGCTGGAGCAGGAATACGAACAGTGCAAGGCAGCTCTGCACGCTTGGGCTGCACATCAGCAAACCTGGTATGAAGCCAAATCTTCCGAGCTGCACGAGAAATGGTCGCATTGGGAAAAGCTGAAGGTGCGCGACAGTTATCGCGAAGCGCAATTTCGGCTGAAAATACAGAAGCAACGCTGGGAAACGCTGATGCAGTGTGTGCCGACACTGGCCAGCTCTGCCGCCTGAAGCCAATTCGCCAGACTGCTACGTCACCCTTTGGAGGTTTGCCTGATGCTCGTTCGCAGAATATTGTCCGCCCTGCTCCTCACAGCGGGCCTGATCACCGGCAGTGCCCCTGTGGTGGCCCTTGAAGAAGGGCAACCCGCCCCGGATTTCACGCTGCCGGACATTCAGGACGGCAAGCCCGCCATCACCTTGTCTGAACTGCGCGGCAAGACTGTCTACGTGGACTTCTGGGCCTCCTGGTGCGCGCCGTGTCTGCGCTCAATGCCGCTGATCAACGAGCTGTACGCACAATACAGGGACCAGGGTTTCGAAGTAATCGCCATCAATGTGGACGATCCGATTGAGGATGGCCGGGAATTTCTGCTGGACACGCCGCTGGACTACCTCATTGCGGCAGATACAAAGAATGAAGTGCTGGAGCTTTATGGTGTGCGGGGCATGCCGACGTCCTTTCTCGTCGACAGCGAAGGCGTCGTCCGCATGGTGCACATGGGCTTTCGCGACAACGACATCGTGCTGATCGAGACCGCCGTCACCGGACTGCTGGACGCGCAGACGCCCTGAGTTTCAAAACAACTGAAGAGGCGGCTCGTCGAGGGCCGCCATCTGCTCCCGCAACTCCAGAATGTGCTCTGCCCAGTAGCGCTCCGTGTTGAACCACGGAAAACTTTTGGGAAATGCCGGATCTTCCCAGCGCCGCGCCAGCCAGGCGCTGTAGTGCATGATGCGCAGCGTGCGCAGTGCCTCGATCATGTCCAGACTGCGCGGATCGAAGTCATGGAACTCGTTGTACCCCTCCGCAATTTCCAGCAACTGCCCCTGGCGCTGATCGCGCTCGCCCGACATCAGCATCCACAAGTCCTGCACCGCCGGCCCCGTCATGGTGTCGTCGAAATCCACAAAATTGGGGGCATCGTCACGCCACAACACATTGCCGGGGTGACAGTCACCATGAATGCGCAGACGGCGCACACCGCGGGTGCGGGCGAATACCGCCTCGACCCGGGCTATCAGGTCGTTGGCGAGCGTCTCATAGGCGCGTATCAGGGAGTCAGGAATAAAGTGCTTTTGCAGCAGGAAATCACGACTCTCGATGGCAAACCGTGACACTGTCAGTTCCGGCCGGTGCTGAAAAGGCCGGGTGACGCCCACGGCATGGACGCGGCCGATGAAGCGGCCCATCACCAGCAGGTTGTCGGGATTGTCCAGATCCGGCGCACGGCCCGCGCGGCGTTCGAACACCGAGAATGAGAAGCCCTGGTAGTCATACAGGGAGTCCCTGCCATTGAGCAGCAGCGGCGGCACCACGGGAATCTCCAGATCCGCCAGCTCCTTTGCGAAGGCATGCTCTTCCAGTATCTGCTCCCGCGTCCAGCGCTGCGGGCGATAGAACTTGGCAATCACGGGAGGCCCGTCTTCCACCCCCACCTGGTAGACCCGATTCTCGTAGCTGTTGAGCGCCAGAATGCGGGCATCAGTGCAAATACCGACGCTCTCCATGGCCTCCAGCACGGTTTCCGGAGTGAGGAATTGATAGGGGTGAACATCGGCTGTCTTTGGAGTATCGAGTGCGTCTTGCTGACTGTCTTCGCTGGCGGGCATATTCCGGTGGTCGTCCTGATCGAGTTTGGCCTGAGTATACTGTAAAATCCGCGCGCCCGTTCGCCGCCAGCCGGCCCGAGGCCACTTTAGACTAGTCATTCAACCCAGTAAGGAGCCCGACTTGAACCAGCAGCAACTGCAAGCCAGAGCGCAGGAATTACGCCAACAGTACGACGCCGTGTGTGCACAGAAACTGAACCTGGACCTGACCCGTGGGAAACCTTGCTCCGAACAGCTGGCCCTCAGCGACGCGCTGGATGGCATTCTTGCCGGCGATTACCGCTGTGCAGACGGCAGTGACAGCCGCAACTACGGCGGCATCATGGGCATTCCCGAAGCGCGGCGTTTCGCGGCAGAGTATCTCGGCACCACGCCCGCGCGCACCATGGTGGGCGGCAACAGCAGCCTGCAGTTCATGTACCAGATCGTCACCAGTGCCCTCTTTCACGGCGTGCGCGGTGCTGCTTCGGCCTGGAGTCGCGAAGCGGCTGCAACCGGCGACAGTATCAAGTTTCTGTGCCCGGCGCCAGGCTATGACCGCCACTTCGCCATCTGCGAGTCGCTCGACATCGAGATGATTCCCGTCGCCATGACCCGCGAGGGTCCGGATATGGACCAGATCGAAGCGCTGCTGAAGGCAGACCCGCTGATCAAGGGCATATGGTGCGTGCCCAAATATGCCAATCCGGACGGTGTGGTGTATTCCGATGCCGTAGTGGCACGCATGGCTGGCCTGGGTCGTATCGCCGGCGCCAACTTCCGCATTCTGTGGGACAACGCCTATGCCGAACATCACCTGGTGGACAATCCTCCGGAACTGGCCAACATCCTCACGCTGAGCGAAGCGGCAGGCACGTTGGACAGCGTCTACGTGATCGGCTCGACGTCCAAGATCACCCACGCGGGCGCCGGCATATCCTTCATCGCCAGCTCCGAGGCCAACCTGACGAGCCTGGCGGACCAGCTGATCATCGCCACCATCGGGCCCGACAAAGTCAATCAGTTGCGTCACATGCGCTTCCTGAAGGACATGCCGACGCTGCGTGCCCTGATGCAGCAGCATCGTGCCATTCTGCAGCCCAAGTTCGAGTCGCTCCTGAATGAACTGAACGGCGGCCTGGCCGGCAAGACGGTCAACGGCTTGGCTCTGGGGGAATGGACGGTGCCGCAGGGCGGCTACTTCGTGTTGTTCAATACTCAGCCAGGACTGGCAGATACTGTGGTGAAACTGACGGCTGGCGCCGGGGTGAAGCTGACGCCTGCCGGGTCGACCTACCCCTACCGCAAGGACCCGGCGAACACCAATATCCGCCTGGCGCCGTCGTTCCCGAGCCTGCAGGAAATAGCCGCCGCCATGAAGATCTTCGTGTTGTGTGTGGAACTGGCGAGTATCGAACGCGCGCTGGCTCAGTAAGCTGGATGGCGGCGGCTCCGGGCGGGCCGCCGCTGTGCATCACTCGGACTTCTGGGTGTCCGTGTTGCGGGCAGTCATGTAGGGCACGGGAAACAGGGTGATGTTGTCTCCACTGGTAATCTTGCTGACGCCGCCCTTCTCGACTTCATCGATGCGCACGATCGCCTGAATGGGGATAAAGCTGCGCTTCACGCCGAGAAACTCGGCCTTGAGCTTCTCCTCGCTCGGGTCCACGACGACCTGACTGCGTTCGTCGAAGATATAGTCTTCCACTTCGATGAACCCGTACAGTTCGCTCTGGTAAACCTGCTTGGCAAAGACTTCATACACTTTGCCCTTGTTGAGGAAGGTGATTCTGTAGATTTCCGAGGGATTGGCCATGCGTGCGGTCTCTTGATCATTGACGCTCTGCAATATCAGGCTGAAGCAGCGAAATTCAAGTCAGCTTCATGCCGAATGCGGAGCAGGCAGGCAGTTTACAGGAATTGTCCGCGCCCCACCCGATATTCTTGCGCCTGCAGCCGTCGGTTTGTGAGCCCGGGCAGAGCTGCTACAATCCGCGCTCATTTTCAACCCGGGACTCCCCTGTCCCGGTGGGACCAGCGACAGACATGAGCACTATCGACATCAGCACGAGCCCTCAGGAATTTCCGGTAAAGGTGCCTGCCAGCGGCAAGGCGCGCAAGGTCTTCATCAAGACCCATGGCTGCCAGATGAATGAATATGATTCGTCCCGCATGCTGGACATGCTGCGTGAATCCCACGGTGCCGAGCTGGTGGCCACACCGGAAGAAGCCGACCTGCTGCTGCTCAATACCTGTTCCATCCGCGAAAAGGCCCAGGAAAAGGTGTTTCATCAACTGGGCCGCTGGAAGTCCCTGAAGAAGGCCAATCCGAATCTGCAGATTGCCGTCGGCGGTTGCGTAGCAAGTCAGGAAGGCGCGGCCATTGGCAAGCGCGCGCCCTATGTGGACGTGGTATTTGGCCCGCAGACCCTCCACAAGCTGCCACAGATGCTGGATGACGCCAGCGGCAGTGGCACCCTCGTGGACATCAGTTTTCCCGAGATCGAGAAATTCGACCGCCTGCCCGAACCTCGTGTGGACGGCTGCGAGGCCTACCTGACAGTGATGGAAGGCTGCAGCAAGTACTGCTCGTTCTGCGTCGTGCCTTACACACGCGGTGAAGAAGTCAGCCGCCCGCTGGATGATGTGCTGGCAGAGGCTGTGCACCTGGCTGGTCAGGGCGTGCGCGAGATCAATCTGCTTGGGCAAAACGTCAATGCCTACCGCGGGCTGAATCACGAGGGGCAGATCACCGACCTCGCCACCCTGATCCAGTACATCGCCGCCATCGAAGGTATCGGCCGCATACGTTTCACAACGTCACACCCGGTGGAATTTTCCAGGAATCTGATCGAGATCTACCGTCATGTACCGGCGCTGGTGGACCATCTGCACCTCCCAGTGCAGAGCGGATCTGACAGAATTCTGGCCGCCATGAAGCGCGGACACACGGTGCTTGAGTACAAGTCCACCATTCGCAAACTCAAGGCCATACGCCCGAACATCAGCCTGTCTTCCGACTTCATCGTCGGTTTTCCGGGCGAGACCCACAAGGATTTCGAAGACACCATGAACCTGATCATGGAGGTCGGCTACGACACTTCCTTCAGCTTCATCTACAGTCCCCGTCCGGGCACCCCGGCGTCGGATCTGCCGGACACCACCACGGAACAGGAAAAGAAACATCGCCTGGCCATCCTGCAGGCCCAGATCATCCAGCAGGCCAGCGCCATCAGTGAGCGCATGGTGGGCAGCACTCAGCGCATCCTGGTGACGGGCGTGTCGCGCAAGGACCCCGGCGAGATGCAGGGCCGCACCGAGAACAACCGCGTGGTCAATTTTCGCTGCGACGATGCCCGCCTTGCCGGCCAGTTCGTCGATGTGAAGATTACCCGCGCCTATGTCAATTCCCTGGCGGGCAGCCTCTGATCGACCCTGCCCGCAAGAAGTCTGCAAAAGTGCTTACAAGCAGGCTCAGATTGGTATACTACCGGCTCTTTTCACCCGCCCGGAGGCTTGCAAACTGTCTTGATGGCAACCCAGAAATACACGCAGAGGCTCATTCTTGAGCCGGACAATTCACAGCGGCTGGCCAATCTTTGCGGTCACCTGAATGAACACCTGCAGCAAATCGAAAAGTCGCTTGCACTGAAAATCCAGAATCGCGGCAATGAATTCAAACTCTCGGGAAGCCAGCAGGCAGTGGATGACGCCAGCGGCGTTCTCGTCTCTCTATACAAGGCCACCGGGCAAAGTACTGTCAACCCTGACATGGTGCACCTCGCACTGCGCACGGTGGAAAGCGCCGGCAAGACCCGCTACGACGTCGACAAGCCCATGATCCTCAAGACGCCCCTGCTCTCTGTGAAGCCCCGCGGCCCGCATCAGCAGGATTATGTGGAGTCCATCCAGCGCCATGACATCAATTTCGGCATCGGCCCGGCCGGTACGGGCAAGACCTATCTGGCTGTTGCCTGTGCCGTGGAAGCGCTGATGCAGGACCGTGTTCAACGCCTGCTGCTGGTGCGCCCGGCTGTGGAAGCCGGAGAGAAACTGGGGTTCCTGCCCGGCGATCTGGCACAGAAGATCGACCCGTATCTGCGCCCGCTGTACGACGCGCTTTACGAAATGCTCGGAGTGGAACGCGTCGGACGCCTGATCGAAAAGAATGTCATCGAGATTGCCCCGCTGGCCTATATGCGTGGCCGCACCCTGAACAATGCCTTCATCATTCTGGACGAAAGTCAGAACACGACGACCTCCCAGATGAAGATGTTCCTGACGCGACTCGGCTTCGGTTCGACTGCCGTTATCACCGGCGATGTCACCCAGATCGACCTGCCCAAAGGCACACGCTCGGGCCTGGTCCAGGTGACGCAAGTGCTTGAGGGCGTGGAAGGGATCAGCTTTACCTGGTTCGACTCGAAGGATGTGGTTCGACATACCCTCGTGCAGCGCATCGTGGAAGCTTACGATCGCTTTGACCAGAGGAACATCAGCCCGTTGAGCGGCCTGGACAACGCCATGGAGCAGGGAGCTGAGCGCGATGCTTGAGTTCGAGAACGCCTGCCCGGACATGCCGGTGCCACCAGAATCGGCGTTTGCGTTGTGGACTGCGAAGGGCATTGCGGCAGCGGCTGCCGGAAAACCAGTGTCGGTGGGCATCCGCATTGTCGACGAAGAGGAATCCGCACAGTTGAATCGGGACTATCGCGGCAAGGACTACGCCACCAACGTATTGTCATTCGGCCACGAGCTTCCCGCCATGATTCTTGACGCACTGGACGAACTGCCTCTAGGTGATCTGGCCATCTGTGCGCCAGTGGTGCTTCGCGAGGCTGCAGAGCAGGGCAAGAGTGCGGATGCACACTGGGCACATATGGTAATCCATGGGCTGCTGCATCTGCAGGGGCACGACCACGAAGACGACGCGCAGGCCGAAGCAATGGAGGCGCTCGAACGCAGATTGTTGAAGGAACTGGGGATATCCGATCCCTATCAGGAGAAGACGCAGGAAAATGAGTGACGAGCAGACAGGCAACGAAACAAGACCGCGCTCCTGGATAGACAGAATCGCGCAGATTTTCTCCGACGAACCTACCGACACCGGCAGTCTACTGGAAGTGCTGCGCAATGCAGCGCAGGACAATGTGCTCGATGCCGACGCGCTGTCCATCATCGAGGGGGCCCTGCAGGTTTCCAACATGCAGGTGCGCGAGATCATGATTCCCCGCCCGCAGGTTGTCACCGTCTCGGCCCGCAACACGCTTGAAGAGGTGCTCGACATTGTGGTGACGGTCTCCCATTCGCGCTTTCCGGTCGTGGCTGAGAATTCCGACTCGGTAATCGGCATTCTGCTGGCAAAAGACCTCCTGCCCTTCGCGCTCGACAAGAACGGCAGCAACTTCGATGTGAAGTCAGTGGTGCGACCCGCTACTTTCGTGCCGGAAAGCAAGCGCCTCAATGTGCTGCTGCGGGAATTCCGCGAAACACGCCACCACATGGCCATCGTGATTGACGAGTATGGATCCGCCTGCGGCGTCGTCACGATCGAGGACGTACTGGAACAGATCGTGGGCGACATCGACGACGAGTACGATGTGGATGATGAGTCCTACGTGAAGAAGATCGATGCAAAGCAATTCATCGTGAAAGCACTCACGCCAATACCCGATTTCAATGAATCCTTCGACTACGATTTCAGCGATGCCGACGTGGACACCATCGGCGGTCTTGTGCTGCAACACTTCAGCCACATTCCGGAGCGCGATGAGAGCGTGGTCATCGGCGCCTTCCGATTCACCATTCTGAATGGCGACAGCCGGCAGATCCGGTTGCTGAAAGTCACGATAATGGATGAAGAACCCGGGGAGAGCGGCAAATGAGCCCGCGACAAAGTCCTGCACGACTGTTGGTGGCTCTGAGTCTGGTGTGTCTTCTGCCCGCCTGCGGCTTTGCGTTGCGCGGAAGCGAGACTGTTTCAGCCGACGGCACTACCGTCCATCTTCGGGCTGCTGAACCCGGCAGTGCACTGGTTCAAACTCTGAGCGAGGCGCTGCTGGCAGCCGAAGTGATGCTGAGCCCGTCCGCCACAAACGACGGACTGCAGCTGCAACTCGGCGCAGAGTCGCTGCTCAGCCGTCCTGGGAGTGTCAACAGCCGCGCTCGTGCGGCACAGTACGACGTGGAAATGAGCGTCGAAGTCATGCTTGAGCGCGGCGGTAGTGTCATTTTCGGGCCTCTGCGCGTGGCCACCCAGCGCAGCTACTACGAAGATCTGTCGACGATCGCCGGCAGCAGCGAAGAAGTCGTCCTTCTGCAACAGGAAATGCGCCAGGAGCTGGCGCAACAGGTGCTGCGCCGCCTGCGCGCTGCTCTGGCGGAACAGGGCGCCTGATGCGCCCAGCGAGCGTGCCACGTGCGCATAAACTCTGACCAGCTCGAGGGCCAACTTCAGAAACCGCTCCAAGCCTTCTATTGGATTGCGGGAGACGAGACTCTGCTTGTTCAGGAAGCGCTGGGCCTGTTGCGCACCCGCTGCCGCGCACAGGGTTTCACCGAGTGGGATCTGTTTTTTGTCGACCGCAGCTTCAGCTGGCAGTCCATGTTGCAATCTGGCAACAGCATGTCGCTCTTCGCCGACCGCAAGATCATCGAACTGCGCCAAACCTCGGCCAAGCTGGACGAGGCAGGTCGCGACGCCCTCACGCAGTATCTCGCCTCACCCAATCCCGACAATGTCTTGATCCTGGTCACTCCGAAGCAGGAGCCAGCAACACTGAACACCAAGTGGTTCAAGGCGCTGGAGGCCACTGGCGTGTTCGTGCAGGTCTGGCCGGTGGACGCCAGAGGGCTGCCGCGCTGGGTCAACGCGCGCATGGCCCGAAAAGGCATGAGCGCCGACGCTGATGCCATTGCACTGCTGTGCGATCGTGTTGAGGGCAACTTGCTGGCGGCCGATCAGGAGATCGAGAAATTGAGCGTTCTGGCAGGGACCGCTCCCGGTCAGCGCGTGCATGTGGATCGCCGGCAGATCATGAATCTGGTGGCCGACAGCTCCCGCTACAATGTCTTCGCGCTGCTCGATGCCGCCTTGCTGGGTGACACGCGCCGCTGTCTGAAAGTGCTGAGCGGCTTGCGCGCCGAAGGCAACGAACTGCTGGGCCTGCTGGCCATGGTGAGTCGGGAGCTGCGCACCTTGATTGCCATTTCGCGGCGAGTGGCGGGTGGGCAGGCGCAAAGTGCCGCGATGCTGAGCGAGGGGGTGCGCAAGACTCATGAAGCCCCTGTCATACGCGCCCTGGAGCGGCTGCGGTTGCCGATGCTGGAGTCCATGCTGCAACACGCCAGGCAGGTGGACATGGCCGTCAAGGGCATGTCCGGCGCCGATGCATGGACCGAACTGACTGATCTTTTACTGGCCTTGTGTGGCACCCCTCTGGAGTGCGCCGCGCCTGGCCCCCGCTGACCGCAAGGAGCCATGCTCATGTCCACTCTTCTGCAAGCCTTTGTTCTCCTGCTGGTTGTCTGGACGCTCGCCTATCGCAGCGCGCGGATGGGCAGCATCATCACAGGAGTCGCAATCACGCTTTTTGCCATGACCTGGTTCGGCGGATTTGCCTGGTTGTTGTGGCTGGCACTGGTGCCGGTGGTGTACTTCTACTTTGAAGACAATGTCCGCCGCGACAAGCTCTCGCTTCCCGTTTTCAAGTTTTTCAAGCGTGTTCTGCCCCCCATGAGCGACACAGAGCAGGAAGCGCTGGAGGCTGGCGACACCTGGTGGGAGGCTGATCTTTTCAAAGGGGCCCCGGACTGGAAGAAATGGCTGGCACTGCCCATGCCAGCCCTGAGTGCGGCAGAAGAGTCCTTTCTGGCGAATCAGACAGAGACGTTCTGCAGGATGATCGACGACTGGGACATCGTGCATATCGACAAGGATCTGCAGCCGGCCGCCTGGCAGTATCTGAAGGACGAGAAGTTCTTCGGCATGATCATTCCGGAAGAGTACGGCGGCCTGGGCTTCTCAGCACTGGCGCACTCCACCATCGTCACCAAGATCGCCACGCGCAGTCCCAGCGCAGCTGTCACAGCCATGGTGCCCAATTCTCTCGGACCAGCCGAGCTGCTGATGAAGTACGGCACGGAAGAGCAGCGCCAGCATTATCTGCCACGCCTGGCCAGCGGCCAGGACATTCCCTGCTTTGCGCTGACGGGCCCGGAAGCCGGCAGCGATGCGGGCGCCATGACCGATACCGGCATCGTGTGCATGGGCGATTTCGAGGGCAGGCAGTGCCTCGGGCTGTCCGTCACCTGGAACAAGCGCTACATCACGCTGGCACCCGTTGCCACGGTGCTCGGACTGGCGTTCAAGATGTCCGATCCGAACCACCTGCTCAGCGACGTGGAGGATCGCGGCATTACCGTGGCTCTGATTCCAACCAGCCACCCTGGCGTGCAGATCGGGCACCGCCACTTTCCCATGGGCATGACGTTCATGAACGGGCCGACCCGGGGCGAAAATGTCTTCATTCCTCTTGAGTGGATCATTGGCGGCGTGGAACGCGCGGGCCAGGGCTGGCGCATGCTGGTGGAATGCCTGTCGGAAGGTCGAGCCATCTCGTTGCCAGCCCTGGGCACCGCCACGGGCAAGCTCAGCTATCGGCTGACCGGCGCCTATGCCCGTATCCGCACCCAGTTCAATCTCGCGATCGGCAATTTCGAGGGGGTAGAGGAGGCCCTGGCGCGCATTGCAGGACTCACTTATCAGCTGGAAGCCGCCCGCATCGTTACCGCCGGTGCCGTCGACAAACACATAAAACCTGCCGTGGTTTCGGCCATTGCCAAGTACCACATGACGGAAAAGGCTCGCCTTGTGATTCAGGACGCCATGGACATTCACGGCGGACGCGGCCTGATCATGGGTCGAATGAACTACCTGGCCCACGCCTATATGAGCATGCCAATCGGCATTACCGTAGAGGGTGCGAATATTCTCACGCGAAACCTGATGATTTTCGGCCAGGGCGCCGTGCGCTGCCACCCTTTCATCACGAGGGAAATGCTGGCAGCCAAGAACCCTGACGAGGCGACAGGGCTCCGCGATTTCGACAGTCTGATTTTCCGGCATATCGGCTATGGCATCGGCAATTTCGTGCGCACGTTGACATTGGGGGCAAGCGCGGGACTGATCGCATCAAAACCCGTCTCTGACGCCACCGGCGCTTACTATCAGCAGCTGACCCGCATGAGTGCCGCGCTGGCACTGATTTCGGATATTTCCATGCTGCTGTTTGGCGGCGAATTGAAGCGCAAGGAACGCCTTTCAGCCCGTCTGGGAGATGTGCTTAGTCAGCTTTATCTGGCGTCCACAGTACTGCGCTACTACGAGGGCAATGGCCGTCAGGCACTGGACCTGCCTTATGTGCGATGGAACGTGGAACTGGCGCTGTATCACTGCCAGACCGCTTTCAATGAGTTCTTTGCGAACCTGCCGGGCAAGACACTGGCATGGGCATTGAAAAGGATTGTGTTTCCGTGGGGTGACGCTTACCAGCGCCCCTCAGACAGACTGGACCACGCGTTGGTCCAGACAATGTGGACAGACAATGAACTGCGGGATCGCCTGACTCGCCATGTCTGGCTTGGCAGTGAGGCCAGCGATCCGTGCTTCATCATTGAGGACGCATTCAAGCGCATCCTGGCCACCAAGCCTGCACGGGACGGCATCAAGCTGGCCCAGCGCAAAGGTTTGCTGAGCAAGGACCTGGACCTGCCTGCGACAGCTGGCATGGCAGTGGACCTGGGGATATGCAGTTCGACGGAAGCGCTGGCGTGGCAGCAGGCGGAAAAAGCACGGAACCGTGCCATCCAGGTGAATGAACACGAAACGCTGCACTTCACGCGTACCTAGACTCAGATGCCAATACGACCAAGCGTGTCGATGACTTCGCGGATCAGTCGCTCTGCCACAGGATGATTGGCGGCAAAGCGAGCCTCCAGCGCAATCGCATCCTCCATGACCGGGCTGTTGACGTCCGCAGCAGCCTCCAGCCACTGCTCGATGTCGCCATCCAGCTGCTTCACCAGCGCCAGCGTATCGGCATCCACCTGCGTAGTCTCCGACAGCTCCTGCTGCAATTCCTGCAGTAGTGCCTTGATTTTTTCCTGACTCATCACTCGCTTCCTCACCACTCAGAATTGACAACAGACCGCCAGCCCAGCCTGAAGGCTGGCAATGGATTATGGCCTGCAGTTGTCTGTTCAAGCAAACGGACCGTCTGACGGGAGATTCATTCCGCCAGACAGCCCGCAGAGTGCTCCGATCCGGACCTTCTCAAGATTGCGCCTGACGCAGACCGCGTGCGTACTCGCGATCCTTGAGCCGCTTGGTGGAGCGTCGCTCGCGATTCCTGTACTCCATGAAATAGCGCGGCATGTTCATGATCATCTGCCAGCGCGTGGTGTAACTGACACATATCGTGGAGTGGCTCTGCGCACCGGCCATCAGCATGGGGGGGCCTTCATAGAGCAATTCGGGATTGGTCATGCTGTGAATGTTGCGGACATTGGCGTTGCGCAGGTCAGCCATGAGCAAAATGAATTTCTTGCGGGCCATGAAGATGTCGACAATCATCTTCATCCAGAAGCGATACTGATCACTCGCTGATTTGACGGCAGCACTGATCCACACGCCATTGACTTCCATCATTTCAAATTGATCGTTCTTGAAAAACTTTCCATCCTGCTTCACTTGATCAGGTACAAACATCAGACTGCGAAACTGCGGCCTGGTCACAAGCACGTATCCCCCGATCATCTCCTCGCCTTTGAAGGCACCTACGATCGTACTGCGCATCGAATAGTCATAAGGAAGCCTTACCCCTACGAATCCTTCGAACTTGCTCAGATACATGTCAATCTCACTTTCCTTGCTCAGAGTCTTGAACTTGATCGCTTCCATTTTTAATCCTGGGTAGGAACATTCCTACATTCTTGATGTATTTTTTGTACGTGGATGATTGCTCACTTTGCAAG
This sequence comes from Klebsiella pneumoniae, assembly GCA_945877175.1. Lineage (GTDB taxonomy): Bacteria > Pseudomonadota > Gammaproteobacteria > Pseudomonadales > Pseudohongiellaceae > UBA5078. Next base: position 31,292 of record CAMCRC010000024.1, read on the forward strand.
ATGACTCTCTCTTCCTTCCTTGCGGAGAGAAAATAAAAGGCCATCAGGTAGCCGAGTGTAATCCACAAAATCAGCGAGTTAAACAATAAAGTACTGCCTAACCACACCAGAATGTAGGACGAATACAACGGATGTCGAACGAATCTTAATGGACCTGTTGTTACAATATTCCAGACCTTGTCACTGAACGCAAAATCCAATCCTCTTGCAGTGACAATCGCCCACCAGAACAGAACAAGCGAGAGCGCATAGAGGAAAATTGTTGCCGGCAGAAGCGGCAAGAACCTGCCGCTCGACGTCGCCATGAACGTGAGCGTGGTGATGATCTGAGCAGCCACAGTTGCATCATAGAAAAGGGCGCTGAGCCTTGGTGTTCCAGCGGTCATTTTGAAGAACCGCAGTCGCGCCCAGATCAGACTGACAACGATGCAGGAGAATAGAACAAATGATATGAATAGCATGATGTAAATCCTGGTGAGAGAGAGGAAAAGAATTGCCGGAAGGTATGGCGTCCGGCCTGAAGGTGCGTCCCTGCCCTGGCTCGCTGCAGGACAAAGCGGGCGCTGGTCAGAATAGGTTCAAATCATGTCTTGAAGTTTATGGCACAACTAACTGAAATTCTTCCGAATTGCCGGATCAATTGATTGATGTATAATCACGCCACCCCGACTAGCGGACCTGCGGACTGCGACAGACCGAAACGACGGGAGACTTGCAGACACTCCGGTCATGCACAATCACGCAAGCAGGAAGCACAATTCCAACAATGAATTCGGACAAATATTCGGCTTACTGCAGAGAGCATGTCAAGGAGTTCAGGGATGAATTGCGGGACGAAGCATCGCGGGCGCTGACCAGCTGGCCGGGCAAGTCCGCCGGCATAATGCTGATTGTGTCATCGGTCATGACATATCTGAATTTGTCGGCAAACAACAACCCGTTAGCTTTCAATACTCTCTTCACTTATTCCCTGCCGATCCTGCTGATCTTCTTGTTTCCGGTGGCAAGCCTGCTGGTTTCCAGCATCGACAAGTATTCCCGTACCATTCTGGACCTGATCTGCTTCAGCTCGGTATTCGGGTTCTGCATGACATTGAAATATGTATTCGAACCGGAGATGCCCTTCGAAAAGCAAAGCAGCATTTTTCTGGCCCTGTCCGGCCAGATCAATTTCACCTTGCTGATGACGACGGCGTTTTCCTATCACACCAGTTTCAAGGTCACTCTCATTCGAAACGTGTTGATTACCTTGACCTGCACTGCGCTGATTCTGCTCATCAATCCGCTCTATCTTGCGACCAACGCGGTGCAGGTTGTGCAGGGCTTCATTGCAGGAGTGATATTCAGCTGGATCTTCATTGCACGTGTGCAAACGCGCTTCTATTACAAATCGATCGATGCAGACACGCGTCAGCATCTCTACAATCAATTGTCGAAGCTCGTATATCCCCATCAGCTGGAACGGATCAAGTCGGGCGATCAACTGGAAGACACCATGCCTGTCGAGAAGGCACGCGCCATCATCAATGTGTTTGATGTGCAGCGCTCCAGCGAGATCAAGCACGAGCGCACCAAGTTTTTCTTCCTCGATGTATTTCGATCATTCTCAGACATCTGCATGCAGGGTTATCAGCACAACCCTCTGAAAGCGCGTGCATTCCGGCTCAAGGAAACAGGCGACGGATTCATCAGTTCAATCGGTTATCCCTTCATTGCCGATGATCCACACTCGCTGGCGGATCACGCGGTGGAGACAGCGTTGATCATGTTTCGGGAATTCAACAGGGAAGTGGCTCGCTTCGGGTATGCGAGCCCGATCAAGGGTGCCATGGGGCTTGCTTTCAATTCGGTACAGGGCACCTTCCAGAGCAGCGACATCAAGTCCTACGACTTGTTTGGAGAGGCGCTCATTCAAGCTTATCGCTATGAGGAAATGCGCAAACATCCGGCCGTGGAGCACATCATCCACGATCACGCACTGTCTCTGGGTCTGCCTTTCTACAACATTCTGATCGTGCAGGAAGTCATCTACAACTCACTCAAACCCGAGTATCGCACCTTGT
>CAMCRC010000025.1 GCA_945877175.1 Klebsiella pneumoniae
GAACGCATGCACCTGCAAGGCCTCGAGCAACGTCTGCCACAGCAACTGTCCGGCGGCCAGCAGCAACGCGTGGCCGTCGCCAGAGCGCTGGCGCGCGAACCGAAGATTCTGCTGCTGGATGAGCCCTTCTCCGCGGTGGATCGGGCCACCCGCGAAGCACTGTATTACGAGCTGGCGGAACTGCGTGAGGAACTGCGCATGCCGGTGATTCTGGTGACTCACGACCTGGACGAGGCAACACTGCTGGCCGACAGAATGTGCATTCTGAATCGCGGCACCATTCTGCAGACCGACACGCCCGATCAGCTGCTGCGCGCGCCGGCGAGCGCCGAGGTGGCCAGACTGCTGGGCATGCGCAATCTTTTCACGGGCACGGTGCGGGAACATGGCAGCGACCACACCATTCTGGAATGGCAGGGCCAGCGCCTGCGCATACGGAAGCAGGAACGTTTTGCTGAGGGAGAACGGGTGGCGTGGGCTGTGCCAAGTACGGGGGTGCTGCTGGTGAATGTCAACTCAGGCAATCTGCTGACGCTGGACAATCTGGTGAGCGTGCGCGTCACCCGCATGCTGTCACTCGGGGAACAATACCGGGTGACACTGCAGGCCATGAACGATCAGCTCACGATGAACGTGCCGCGCCATGTCGCGCAGCGCTACGCCGTGACAGAAGGACAGACGCTGGAGGTGCGCCTGCGCGGCGACCTCGTGCATCTGATGCCCGAGGCGGCAGCGCAGGCCTGAGGCTCGCCAATCCCGGGGCACAAGCGATTTACTCGTCGGCCACCTTGACCAGCTGCTTGCCGAAGTTGCGCCCGCGCAGCAGTCCACGGAAGTATTCCGGAGCCTTTTCGAGCCCTTCGCCCACCGATTCACGATATTTCAGGCGCCCTTCCTTCACCCACTGTCCCAGCTGCCGGGTAGCTTCCGGCCAGCGTTCGAACCATTCGCTCACGAGGAAAAACCGATGCTCCGGCACTTCCGGCAAATCCTTGAGAATCTGGAACGGCAGGGCTGATTTGCTGATGTCGTCGTCGTTGTAATTGGAGACATAGCCACAGATGGGCACTCGGGCCCCCTTGTTGAGAAGCGGGCCGACGGCACGAGTCACATCGCCGCCCACGTTCTCGAAGTAAATGTCAATGCCACGCGGACAGGCAGCGGCAAGTGCGCTGGCCAGATTCCCTTCGCGATAATCAAGACACTCATCGAAGCCCAGTTCCTCTTTCACATATCGACATTTGTCAGCTCCGCCGGCAATGCCGACTACACGCAGTCCGAGAAGCTTCGCCATCTGCCCCACCACCGAGCCCACTGCGCCGGACGCGGCGGCCACGACGAGCGTCTCACCGGCCTGTGGCCTGCCCAGCTCCTGCAGTCCGAAATACGCTGTGCGGCCGGGCATGCCAACGACACCCAGATGCGCGGAGAGCGTGCCGTTGGCCAGATCCACCTTCATCAGGCGCGGGTCTGTATCGTCGGACACAATCACGCTCTGCCAGCCCTGGTGGATGGTAACGTGATCGCCCGGCACAAACCGGGCAGAGCGCGACTGCAGGACCACGCCAGCGGATTCGCCCGGCATCACATCGCCGGGCTGCAGTGGCTTGGCATAGGACTTCACATCGTTCATGCGGCCGCGCATGTACGGGTCGAGTGACAGCCAGATCACCTTGATCAGGATCTGGCCCTCCTCCAGCTCAGGCACTTCCTCATGCACGCTGCTGAAACAGCTGTCATCCGGTTCTCCGACGGGCCTTCTGGCCATGACGATCTTTGTGTTCTGCATACTCACCCTCTGTGTCATCCAGAGCAGGGAAATCCTGCGCGCCGCACATCTTACTCCAGTCTGTCACAGGCCGTCCGTGGGCCTGGTGATTTCTCAGGCTGCCCTGCCGGCATGCAGTGCTTCTGCACTGATGGCCGCAAGGGATTCATCCAGGATGGCCAGCCCCTCGTCCCACTCCTGTTGCTCCAGCAGCAGGCTGGGGATCAGACGCAACACCGCATTGCGCGTCGGCGTGACCAGCAGTCGCCGATCCAGACACATTGAGGCAAGCGCTGCCACCTGTGCGTCATTGTGCAGTTGCAGCCCGATCAGCAAGCCCTTGCCGCGCACTTCCCGCACCAGCTCAGGATAGCGCTGTGCCAGCAGGCGCACGTCTGCCAGAGCCCTGTGACCAAGCTGGGCCACGCGCGCCGCGATGTTGTTGTCCACAAGGAATGCGACCACAGCACTGGCAACGGCACACCCCAGTGGATTGCCGCAATAGGTGCCGCCGTGATCCCCTTTGGCCACTCCCGCTGCCACCGCATCACTGACCGCAAAGGCAGCAAACGGGAAGCCACCGGCGATGCCCTTGCCCATGGTAAGGATGTCAGGCTGCACACCCGCATCGTTCACGGCGAAGAAGCTGCCAGTACGGCAGAACCCTGTCTGCACTTCATCGGCAATGAACAAGGCACCGTGCCGTTGGCACAACTGCGCCACGCTCTGCAGATAGCCAGGAGGGGCCACCCGCACGCCGCCCTCGCCTTGCACGGGTTCCAGAATTACCGCTGCCACATCGTCTCCGATGGCCGCGTGCAGCGCTGCCATGTCGCCATAGGGCACGAAGTCATTGCCGGGCACCTGCGGGCTGAAGCGCGCCCCATTTTCGGGTCCGCCCGACAAAGAGAGTGTGGCCAGCGTACGGCCATGGAAAGAGCTGTTCGCCGCCAGCACCCGCTCGCGGCCTGTGACCTTGCGAGCGAGCTTGACCGCTGCATCATTGGCTTCCGCCCCACTGTTCGCGAAGAACACACGGTGCAGACCTGCCGGCAGCAATGGCTGCAACTGCAGCAGAAGCTTTGACCGAACTGGCGAATAGGTGAATCCGGAATTGGGATTCTGCATCAACTTGCCGGCCTGCTCAGTAATGGCAGCCACGATTGCCGGATGGGAATGGCCCAGGCTGGTGACGCCCCAGCCGGCAGTGAAGTCCAGCCAGGCGCGGCCCTGTTCATCCCAGACACGGGCGCCCAGTCCACGCTCGAAGGCCACGGGTTGTTTCATGCAGACTGTCAGCGCGAGGCTGTCTTCGATCTCGATCGTTTTCATAAGCCCTCCGGCTTTTTTCAAGGCAAAAAAAAACCTCCAGGAGTCGGGACGCCTGGAGGTTCTGGTTCGGTGGTTCAGTATTGCTTAGAGAGTCTCAGGCATCTCCGATGTATAGGCGCTTGTCGCGCGCGCACGACGGCGGGCCGCGGCGGAAAGCGCGGCCGGCATGGCAATTGCGAAGAATGTGCTGAGCGTTGTGTTCATGAGATTCCAGACACCGGGTGCGAAATTGCACGGCGGGTTTGAGGCGGGCGAATCTATGTGATCTACTTGGCCAAGTCAACCACCAGTTCAAGGTCTCAGCGGCATGCACACCACGCCTGATTCAGCCGGACACCTTTTTGCGCGCCTGCGACGCAGCGCCCTGCTGGCGGTTCTTGCATGCACGTTGCAGAGCAGCCACGCGCTTGCTCAGGATACCAGCGCCGCTGACAGCAGCACGCAACGTGCCATCGAGCAAGTGGCAAAGGTCGCGCAGTACGAGGACGCGATCAATGCATTGCAGAGTGCCCACGGTCCGTTTGACACTCGCCTGCTGGAGCCCTTGCAGGGCCTGATCGACACGCACATCGAGAATGCCGGTTTCGAGCAGGCCTTCGCGCTACTCGATCAGCAGCTGCAGATACAGCGAATCAATCACGGCCTGTATTCGGCGGAGCAGATTCCCACCATTGAAACCATGCTGGAGTTGCAGTCCAGTGCCGGTGACTGGCAACGCATCAACGAAACTCTGCAGTATCTGAGCTGGCTGTATCAGCGCGATGAATCACTGCCCAACGAGGCCCGGCTGGCAGGACTCAAGAGCGTTGGCGCCTGGCATTTGCGCGCGCTGGGACAGGATGAACGCGTGCGCGAAGCACACCACCTGGTGCGACTCAGCATTCTGGAAGACAAGGCGGCGACACTCGCAGAGGAGCAGTTTGGTGCCGAAAGCGAAGCGCTTGTGCCCTACCTGTACGACAAGTCAATGGCGGACCTCTATATCGCGCTGGCGATCATGTTGACGGATGACACCTCTCAGGACCTGATGCTGGAAACTGAAGGTCTGCGCAGCCGTGGCAGCCCTGGCAGTGGCGGCGGCGCCGGCGGCCTGGGCGTGTCAGAAGTGGAAGCGATCTATGGCTCGCGCGCGAGCACAGTGATAGAACGGTCCTTCAAGGCGAACATGGGCGCGAGCTACTCGGAGCTGGAGCGTATCCGCGACGTGTTCGCGGCTACCGGCAACCGCGAAGCGGAAGCTATGGCATTGCTGGCCATGGGCGATTCGGTGCTGATGCGTCAGCAGTTCGAGGATCGCCCGGGCAATTTTGCAGGCATGCGTCGCGGCACATCGTCGGCTGGCTCGGCCATGATGTCCTACAGTGATGCCATGGCGCTATTCCAGGAGGCGGGCTTGGACAAAGCCCTGATCGACGCCCTCACCCGCTGCCCTGTCCTGCTGCCGGCTACTGTTTTCCACGCCACTGTGACAGCAGCGACACCTGACTGTGTCCAAGTGGCCGAACCCGCGTCCTATACACTGGCGGATTACAATCTCATTTCGACTTTGATACCTGGATTGGAGGGCAAGGCGGAGAGTCCCGAGGGCACCCTGGAAGCACAGTTGCGTTTCAACGTCCGCACCAACGGACAGGTGAGCAATATGGAAGTGGTAACGATCTCGATCGACAACACCCCCAACCGCGTCAAAGTGCGCAAGCTGACAGAGCTGATGCAATTCAGGCCAGCCATGCGAGACGGATCGCCGGTGCGCGCCGAGAACGTCCGGATTACCGTGCGAATCCCTGCCGCCCGGGAATGAAACAGCTCGGAACGTTCAGTCCCGACGCCGCGTTTCCAGAACCACCCCTGCCTCTATCAAAGCCTGCACCTGATCGGCATTCAGCCCGTACTCCTGAAGAATTTCCCGCGAATGCTGGCCAAAACGAGGCGGCAGCCGGCGCAAGCTGCCGGGTGTGCGCGAGAACTTGATGGGGGTGCCCGTCATTCTGTACCAGCCTTCCTCCAGGTTCATGCCCCGATGCTGCGTATGTGGATGCGCCACCACTTGCGCGGTGTCATGGATCGGACCGGCCGGCAGTCCCGCCTCCAGCAGCCGGTTGCACAGAGCGGCGCCGTCGATCTTCATCAGGCGGGATTCAAGTTCAGCTTTCAAATCGGCGCGGTGCGTCACGCGATCAATGTTCTTCACGAAGCGCACGTCGGCAGCCAGCTCCGGGCAACCCAACACCTCTGACAATTTCGCAAACGCCGCGTCATTGCCCGCGCCGATGAAAATGTCGACCGTGCGGGTTCGAAAAGTGTCGTAGGGACTGATGTTGGGGTGGGCATTGCCAGTGGCGGCCGGTACCTTGCCAGACAACTTGTAATTGACGATGTGCGGGTGCATCAGAGAAACGGCGCAGTCATACAGTGTCATGTCGATGAACTGTCCCAGGCCGGAGCGCTCCCTTTCCGCAAGTGCCATCAGTATCGCCACTGCAGAATAGAGCCCGGTGCCCATATCCACCATCGCCACTCCAAGCCGCGTCGGCTTGCCGCCGGCTTCGCCATTGACGCTGAACCAGCCCGCCATCGCCTGCACGATGGCGTCGTAGCCGGGGTAGCCCCCAAGGGGACCATCGGCCCCGAAGCCACTGATACGGCAGTGGATGAGGCGAGGGAATCGCGCGCGCAACACCTCTTCATAGCCAAGGCCCCATTTCTCCATCGAGCCTGGCTTGAAATTCTCCAGCAGGATGTCTGCGCCCGCCAGAAGACGCAGCAGTAAATCGCGCCCCTCTGGCATTGTCAGATCCAGCCCCAGTGAGCGTTTGTTGCGATTGACGCCGATGTAGTAAGCCGCATCGCCTTCATGAAAGGGCGGGCCCCAATCGCGCGTCTCGTCTCCGCGAGGAGGCTCGATCTTGAGTACTTCTGCGCCGTGATCGGCCAGCACCTGGGAGCAATACGGTCCTCCCAGCACCCGGGACAGATCGATGATCTTCTTGCCACTCAAGGCACTGCCTGTGGGTACCGGATTCATCAAACCGCCTGCTCTCGAGACGCCTGCAACAGGGCAGGCAGGAAGAATTCCGCCACCAGCAATGGCTGACCGTGGAGGTAAAACAGGGAACGCCGGCCCCAGCCAGCCGCGGACTGTGTCAGCTCCAGCTGATAGCGGCGCAGGGTCGGGTCACGAAACAGAAACTCACCAAGGGGACGTTCGTTCAGGCTGCGCAGACGTTTGAGCGGGCCCTGCATGCTGCTGACGGGAATCAGTGAGTGGGCCGCCACCCAGGGCGTATCGCCACATTGCAGCAGCACCTTGCGCGACCACATACGCTGGCGGACCACGTGGGGCTCGAAACACTGCAGCAGCGAAGGAGAGGTTTGGCGAATCCAGCACTCGTCGAGCACACGGACGTTGAATTCACTGCCCGCCAGCGCCTTGAGGCGGGAGGTCAGCGAACCAGGATCAAGCAACCAGGATTGCAACACCGGCAGCGGACGGGGAACGACCTGCATGGCCGGCTTCCAAAGCATGTCGGAGTCTGCCAGACCGGGCCAGGATTGCAGAAAAGCGTCGTTCAATGCACACCTGCCATTGAAGCCCTGAGGGGGCATGGGTTTGATTGGCCTTTGCAAACGAAAACCCCCGGAGCCGTGAAGCCCCGGGGGTCAGTATGGCGGACTGCCTGGGCGATCAACGCTGCTCGAAACGCTCGAACGTGGTCGTGATCACACTCTCCACGCGGCGGTTCTGCGTGCGGCCATCGGCCGTGTCATTGCTGGCCACAGGACGGGCCTCGCCGAAGCCCTGTGCACGCACACGGTTGGCTGCGATGCCGAACTGATCAATCAGCGCCTGGCGTACGGCGTCCACACGACGCTGGGACAGACTCTGGTTGTACTCGTCGGTGCCCATGGAGTCAGTGTGACCTTCCAGAGCAGCAACTGTATCAGGGTGCTCACGCAGGAAATCGGCCACTTCCTGAATCTCGTCGCTGTACTCTGCCTTCACGACGGACTGGTCGAAGTCGAACTGCACGTTCAGCGTGATGCGCGCCACTTCCTGAACCGGGATTGAGCAGCCACGGGAATCAACGCGGTGCGTGCTCGGGGTATCCGGGCAGGCATCGCTGCCGTCGAGCACACCGTCACGATCGGCATCAGCAGGCGCTGCTGCCGGTGCTGCTGCGACGGGCGCTGCAGGTCGGGCCGGCGCGGCAGTGCTGCCTCCGAAGCTGTATACCAGGGCCATATCGACGCCGTAGTCGTGCATGTGCTCGTCCATGCCCCAGAACTTGCGGAATGCAGTACGCAATGCCAGGTTTTCATTGATCTGGTACTTCACGCCGACGCCGGCATCCCAGACCGTCTCTTCATTCTGCGAAAAGTCATTGTGTCCGGCGCCACCCACGATGAACGGGGTGAAAGTGCCAAGCTGTCGCTCGAAACTGTACAAAAGGTCGAAGCGGTACTGGAAAAGATCTTCATCCGGCCCGGTTCCGTCGAGTTCCATGTCAAACACATTGATCTCACCGCTCAGCCGATTGGTGAAGTCGTATCCCAGCCCGAGTGTGAAACCGGTTTCGTTGTCGAGCATGCGATCTGCGTCGAAATCAAGCCACTGCAGTCCCGGCGCAATATAGAACTGGCCTTCATCTGCTACTGCTGCTCCTGCGCCAAGCGTCAGGGCGCCAGTCGCCAGCATCAATCGCACTGCAGTTTTGCAAGTCATTTTCATGGTATTTCCTTTTGTGTGCCCAAGTGTCAAAAAGCGCCGGCATTATAGCCCGGGTCATGTAAAGTTCTGCAGCAAAAAGTGACAGCTTTTTATCGATTCACCGATTTTTGCGAACTATATCGCGCAAAGCATGCGCAAAAAGACCACTGAAATACACTACTTGCGAAAAACACTGTCAGAATTGCACATAGCGGCAACTGTCAAAAATCTGTCATTTTAGTGACGCATGACTGCAACATGCGAGGGCTAAGATTTCGCCTGTAAAACGTCGCCAACGCGATCCTCTCATTCCGAGAATGGACTACAGGAGTCAACATGACCTTCACACGCAAATCCCTTTTCTCTGCTGTAAGCGCCGTGGCGCTCGGCTTCGCTGCCCTGTCTGTGCAGGCGCAACCGGCTCTGACTGCGGCTACTGCCAGCGGTGCGACCACAACGGCAACCTTCACTGGCGGCGCGACCATCAACAATGGCTCCTCTTATACAACTGCCGCTGCAAGCAGCGCGGCCGTAGACGTCATGGGCACCATCAAGGTAGCCACGGCAGACGTCGGCAAGAAAGGTGCACTGGTTGCCCTGGTGCAGATCCCCAACATGGGCGTCTACCAGATGGTGTCCGGCGGCTTCTTCCTGCCATGGAATGGTCAGGTAAGCGGTCTGCAGCCGTTCGCAGTGAAGACACTGGCGGCCCAGGAATCCTTGACCGTGCTGAACGATCTGATTGGTGCAAACTCTGGTCTGGCCGGTTTGAGCTTCCAGGTGTTCTTCGGCTACTACACCAACGGTGACGTCAACACGCTGGCGTACACCGGCAGCCCGGTCTCCTTCTCCATCGCAGCCAAGCCGGCAGCGGGATGCCCGACCAACACCACACTGTCCACTGGCGGCACCTTCGACGGCAAGCCTGTGTGCGTGCTGACGGGCACGATCACCAGCGATACACATCTGAATGCCAACAACACCTACCTGCTTAACGGCGCCGTGTTCGTCGGCAACGACAATGCAAACTCTGCCACTCTGACGATCGATGCTGGCGTCAAGGTAATCAGCCCGGTCGGCCTGAATTTCCTCGTGATCCGTCGCGGGTCCAAGATCGAAGCTCTGGGCAGCGAAGCCGCTCCGATCATCTTCACTTACGACGGCGAAGCGACAGCTACCGCAACGACCACTGGTCGCTGGGGCGGCATCATCATCAACGGCAAGGCGCCGGTGAACGGCTGTGCTGCGGGCACGGTACTGTGTGAACTGGAAGGCGAAGGCTCTACTGGCAAGTACGGTGGCAACACGCCGACTGACAGCAGCGGCACGCTGAACTACGTGATCGTGAAGTACCCAGGCCAGAACATCACTGAAACCAACGAACTGAACGGCATCGCCTTCCAGGGCGTTGGCAGCGGCACAGTAGTCGACTACGTGCAGGTGCACGGCAGCTCGGACGATGGCGTGGAATTCTTCGGCGGCACAGTAAACGCGAAGCACCTGGTGCTGACACACAACGAAGACGATTCCTTCGACTGGACTTTCGGCTACCAGGGCAAAGTACAGCACGCAGTGATCAAGCAGCGTACTGGTTTCGGCGATCGCGGTATCGAAGCGGACAACAACGAGTTCGCATTTGACTCACTGCCACGCTCCAAGCCTACCCTGGCGAACTTCACCATCATCGGCCGCGGCACCGGCGGTCGCGGCATCGAGCTTCGTCGTGGTACCGGCGCCAACATCCACAACGCTGTGGTGACAAACGCCGCCAACTACTGCCTGGATGTGAACGACACGGCTACTTTCACAAACGCAGGTACCTCTGCGACGGCACTGACCGGCAACCTGACCATGACTGGCTCACGTTTCGACTGCACAATCCCGTTTGCACTGTCAAGCACAGAGCCCTGGCTGCTGGCTGACTGGTTCAATGGCCAGGCCCGCAACACGATTGGCACGGCAGACCTGACAGGGTTCGTCAACGGCCCGCTTGTCAATGCCGTAGTCGCCAGCACCTTTACTGACAGCTTCTACGACAACGTCGGCCACATCGGCGCAGTCAAGGACCAAGCCAGTGACTGGACAGCCAAGTGGATCTTCCGCGACTGATTCTGACGCGCAAGTGAGAGCTTGAGCAAAAGGGGCGCCCATGGCGCCCCTTTTCATTTGACCAGCAGGAACTTTTGTTCCATTTTTTTATGACATATTCCCGTCGTTCACGATATTGAAATATTTCTGTCACGTTGCGGCACTACACTGAGCCCACTCGAAATAACCACCCTTTTTCTGGAATTCATATCATGATCAAGCGCGCTCTTCCTGCGGCCATCGCAATGGCCCTGAGCACCACGCCCGTCCTGGCCCAGGACCCCGCCGCAGCAGCAGCCACTCCGCAGATCGAAGAGATCTCGGTCATCGGCCGCTTTGTGCCCGATGAAAAGCGCAGCACGTCGGCTCTGTCCAGCGTGCTGACGAATGAAGAATTCTCACGCTCCGGCGACACCAACATTGCTGAGGGCCTCAAGCGCGTTGCGGGCCTCAGCCTGGTGGGCGGCAAGTTCGTCTATGTGCGCGGCCTTGGCGAGCGTTACTCGTCTGCTCTGCTCAACGGATCCAGCATCCCCAGCCCGGAGCCACTGAACCGCGTTGTACCGCTGGACTTGTTCCCCAACGCAATCATGGAAAGTGTGGTGGTGCAGAAGACCTACTCCGCGCAGTTCCCCAGCGAATTTGGCGGCGGCGTGCTGCAGATGCGCACCAAGAGCAGCAGTGATGAATTCTTCTTCAACATCGCCAGCTCTGTCGCCATGACGGAAGGGACTGCCTTCACGAAAGGCACGCAGGCGGCCGGTGGCGGCAAGGACTGGCTTGGTTACGATGATGGCTCCCGCGCCATGCCCGACCTGCTGAAACAGGCCACTGCAGACGGTCAGCGACTGCAGCGCCGCAGCGCCTTCATCAACACCGGGGGCTTCACTGCGCAGGAATTGCAGACCATCGGCCAGAGCCTGAACCAGGACTACGAAGTCACTGGCAAGACCATTCCCGCCGACATGGGCCTGACTGCAAGCCTCGGCAATTATCACGATATCGGCAGCACACGCTTCAACTATCTTGCAGCCGTGGACTACAAGAATGCCTGGGACACTCATGAAATCGAGCGCAATTCCTACAAGGTGGGCGGAGTCGACGAACTCGTCCGCGAGAATGCCTTCACGTATTTCGGCACCGAGAACAACATCGATATCAGTGGCATTCTTTCCACGGGACTGGAACTGAGCGAGAACCACAGCATCAGCGCCACCAACATCATGCTGCGCCAGTCAGATGACATTGCAGGCGAGCAGATCGGCTTCTTCGGCGATGAGCGCCTGGACAGCAGGATCGCAGAAATCGAATACATCCAGCGCGAACTTTTCTCCAATCAGATTCAGGGCGATCACTATTTTCCCGATGCCCGCGAGATGAATGTGACTTGGCGCTACAACGAATCGACTGCTGATCGAATTGCACCGGACACACGTGAATACCGCTATGACCAGATCGACGACGAGTCTGTCTTCAACCTGCGTTCTGATGGCAATGTGCGGCGCTTCAGCGAGCTGGCCGACCAGAACAGCGACTACGCCGTCGACGCCTCCATGGTGTTTTACGGACCGTCGAGCTCCACGATCGTGATGTCTTCCGGTTACAACAAGCAGGACAGCGAGCGCGACTACGAGATTCGCCGCTTCTCGTTCATCGAACAGGGCGACGTGGTGGGACGCCAGGGGTTCCTGCTGCAACCACTGTCGCAGATTCTGGCACCGGAGAACATCGGGCCAACCGAGTTTGAGCTGTCCGAGACAACACGCCCTACAGACACCTATGCTGCCACCCGCGAACTGGAGTCCTGGTACGTGCAGGCCGACCTGAATTTCAATGACCGCGTCCAGCTGCTGGCGGGCCTGCGTCAGGAAGACTACATACAGAATGTGCGTACCTTCGACCTGTTCCGTCCGGACAGCAGCATCGAGGCTACTCTGGAATCCAGCGACCTGCTGCCAAGCGGCACAGCGACCTACATTGCGGGCAATCATCAGTTCCGTTTTGGCTATAGCGAGACAACGTCGCGCCCTGATTTCCGTGAGCTGTCGCCCGCCACCTTCACCAATCCTCTGACTGGTTATGAAGTGGTTGGCAATCCGAACCTGCAAGCAGCCAGCATCAAGAACTACGACCTGCGCTGGGAGTGGTATTTCTCTTCCCTGGACAGCCTGTCTCTGGGCGTGTTCATGAAGGAATTCGACTCTCCCATCGAGTCTGTGGTGCAGCCTGGCGCCAACAGTGCACGCAGCTATGTGAATGCAGAGTCGGCAGAGAATCAGGGCATCGAGTTTGAGGCCCGCAAGCAGTTCGACTTCCTGGGCGCACGCTGGGAAAACTTCTACGTGTCCAGCAACGTGTCCTACATCACCTCGGACGTCACCATCGGCGAGCAGGACCAGAACATTCTGACCAACAGCTCGCGTCCGCTGCAGGGCCAGTCTGACTGGCTTTTCAATGGCCAGTTTGGCTACGACAGCTACGACGGCCTGACCGCCACGCTCCTTTACCATTACTTCGGCGAGCGCATTTACGAAGTCGGCATCCTGGGCGCTCCAGACCTTATCGAAGAGCCCCATGGCGAACTGGACTTCGTGCTGAGCAAGGAGTTCATGACTAACTGGAAGCTGAACATCAAGGCGCAGAATCTGACCGACAAGCGCAAGGAAATTACTCAGGGTGGACTGGTGGCCACGGGCTACAGCGAAGGCCGCTCTGCGAGCCTGAAACTTGAGTACAACTTCTAGAAAGCCAGACGCCGTGCGGCCTGCAGCGGTTGCAGGTCGCAGATTCGTCACACGGATGTCACATAAAGTTGCTGTAATATACCCTACATATATGACAAGCCAATTGACAAAACGGTAGCATGAAACCATGAGTGAACCGACCATCCTGATAGTAGACGACGAGCCCGCCATTCGAGACATGATTGGCATCACCCTGGATCTGGCGGGATTCAACAGCGTGTCCGCCGAATCAGCGCACGAAGCCCATGTCTCCATCGTGGATCGTCGCCCCGATCTGGTCCTGCTGGACTGGATGCTGCCCGGAGGCAGTGGCATAGAACTGGCACGTCGACTCAAGCGCGACGAACTTACAGCCTCCCTCCCCATCATCATGCTTACCGCAAAGACCAGTGAAGACAACAAAGTGCAGGGACTGGACGTAGGTGTGGATGATTACGTCACCAAGCCGTTCTCGCCCCGCGAGCTCGTTGCCCGTATCAAGGCGGTTTTGCGCCGCACCAGTGGTACGCAGATCGACAAGGTAATCCGCGTGTTTGATCTGCAGCTCGACCCCTCCAGCCATCGCGTGACCATAGAAGACCAGCCGGTCGATATCGGCCCCACGGAATTCAAGCTGCTGCGCTTCTTCATGTCTCACCAGGAAAAGGTCTTCACACGCGACCACATTCAGGATCAGGTGTGGGGCGGCAATGTGTACCTCGAAGAGCGGACCATCGACGTGCATATCCGCCGCTTGCGCAAGGCCCTGAGCTCTGTGCCGAACACCAGCATCGATTATTCACGCCTGGTGCAGACGGTTCGAGGTGCTGGCTATCGCTTTTCCGTGAAGCCAGCCTGACGTTTCCTTCGCCCGGTGCATTCGCTATAGTGACGCGCAGCTGGTGGTGAACGACAGGAATAGTGCATTGCTCCGGGAATGGCAGATCGAAATCAAGCGCGTACTGATTGTCCTGGCGGCCTCCTGGCTTGTCGGCATGGTGCTGGGCGCCGTCTCCACCATCATGGTTCTGTCTGTCCTGGGCTACCTGGCACACTCCTTCTACCAGCTGTTGATTTTCCAGCGCTGGCTGCGCAATATTGCCAACGATGAGCGTCAGGAACCTCCAGAAAGCAGTGGGGTCTGGGGTGAAATCTTCGATGGCATCTATCGCCTGCAACGCCGCGAGCGCGACGCAGTGCAGTACTTGAAGAGCATACTGGACAAGGCCCAGGAGTCATCGGCGGCACTGGAAATAGCCGTGGTGATGATAAGTGCGAAAGACCATCTGTCCTGGTGGAACAAAGCGGCAGAGACACTGCTGGGCTTCCGCACTGAACAGGATCAGCAGCAAACCGTCACCAATCTTCTGCGCGAGCCGCGTTTCATCGAATATTTCGAAAAGCGGCTTTATACAGAGCCCTTGCGCATTCCTTCTCCCACCAACAAGAAGCAGATGCTGGAATTCCAGATTACCCTCTTCGGCGAAGGCGAGCGGCTGATGCTGGTGCGCGATGTCTCGCAAATGCATCGTCTGGAATCCATGCGCACTGATTTCGTGGGCAATGTGTCGCACGAGCTGCGTACGCCCATCACTGTCATCAATGGCTATCTTGAAACCTTGCTGGACCATCGCGACACACTCGCCCCTCGCTGGATCAAACCACTGGAGCAGATGCACCAGCAGGCGCAGCGTATGGAAAACATCGTGCGCGACCTGCTGACATTGTCGCGCCTCGAAACCAAGTCTCTGCCCAGGGTGCAGGACGAGATTCACGTGCCATCCCTGCTGCGTGAAATCAAGAACGAGGCCGAGCTGGCTTTTGCAGCAAAGCAGCACACCTATTTCCTGGAATGTGATGGCGACTATCGGCTGCGGGGCAGCACGAACGAGCTGTACAGTGCCATTTCAAATCTGGTGTTCAACGCGTCGAAGTACACGCCAAAAAGTGGCGAGATTCACATTTACCTGCGGGGGACAGAGCGCGGCTTGGCTGTCGAAGTGCAGGACAATGGCGCAGGAATCGAGGAGCATCACTTGCCGCGCCTGACAGAACGCTTCTATCGCGTCGACGAGAGTCGCTCAACGGACAAAGGGGGTACAGGGCTGGGTCTTGCCATCGTCAAGCATGTGCTGGCACGCCATGGCGCAACCCTGCAGATTCTCAGCACCCTTGGGACAGGCAGTCGTTTCATTTGTCATTTCCCCGCCGATCGCCTGCTTCCCGGTGCAGCGAAAAACACTGGTCTCCCCGCCAGCGACTGACTTGCTGCCTTACCTCAGAAACGAATATCCATTCCCACACCCAACTGATCGGAGCGCTGGTTGCGGTTGTCTGCGCGTGTTGCCGTGAAGAAGGTGAACCATCTGAAATCGGGATTCAACACGTAATCCACGCCCAGCGAAGTCTGGCGATGGCCGTCGTAGCGTTGCTCCGATGTTCCGGTCTGGGCCTTGTACACGAATCTGCCTCGCGTCAGCGAGGCACTGATCAGCAAGCCGTCCTCGCGTCCTCGATTGTTCGCTCTGTTCACAGAAGATTCGTACAGGATACCCAGTTGCAGATTGCCTTCGTTGTACTGTCCGGCAAGCCGCACATCATCATTGCGGTCATCTTCCAGGCTGATGACATCTCTGTCCAATGCGACACCAACATAGAAGCGGCCTGCCGTATAGCTCAGTGAAGTCGACGTTGCCTTGGTAAAGCGATCCAGCAGCGTGTTCTGCCCATCAAATACCGCGGCATGTCTGAATGTGAACCCGCCGAAGGTCGGACTGACGTAGTTGATCGTGTCATTGGGACGATTCTCGCCCACCATCAGGACGCGAAGATCACCCTGCAAATCGTTGAATTGATCAATACGCGCCTGCAACTGCCTCAGGGGCGTGTCATTGCGCCCCGCAAGCAAGGTTCCCAGTGCACCACTCAATCCAATCCAGGAGTTACGTTGTGTAATGAATCGACCATCGAAGTCTTCCTTGTTCGGATTGAACTGGTACTCAGCCTGTTAGATGACCTTGATGCTGCCAGCAACAGGCAACTCGCCCCGGAGGCCAAGCCGAGACGCATTGCTGACTACTTTGGCGACCGAGCGTTTTTCTGCAGGAGTATTGATCAATGGAGTCAGGTTGACCCGACCGTAAAGAGCGGGCACACGCCTTTCATCCTGAGCGAAGGCGCAGGTAGATCCGAAAAACATCAATGCAACGGGCAACGGGATACTGCGCTTCATGGGGTGCGGGTCCCAATGCTCTACCACGCTTCAATCGGGACGGACTCTCTTTTCCAGACCTTCCAGCCCGAGGTGGCGCACGTCTGTGCCTTTGACGAGGTAGATGACATGTTCGGCGATATTCTTGGCGTGGTCGCCTACACGTTCAAGTGCGCGCAGTGCCCAGACAATATTCAGTACACGCGTGATGCTGCGGGGGTCTTCGATCATGTAAGTAATCATCTCACGCATGGCACTGCTGTATTCCATATCCACACTGACGTCTTCCCTGGCCACAGCCAGCGCCGCATCAATGTCGTACCGCGCAAAAGCATCCAGTGCCATGTAGACCATGCGCCGTACGTGCTCGCCAATATGGCGAATCTCAACGTAACCTTTTGAGGATTCACCCTGCTCGGTAAGCTCGATTGCCAACCGAGCAATCTTTGCAGATTCATCCCCAATGCGCTCCAGATCATTGACGGCCTTGATGATGGCCAGCACCAGACGCAGGTCACTTGCCGCTGGCTGTCGACGCGCAAGGATGCGATTGCACTCTTCGTCGATCCGGATTTCCATGGCATTGATGGCGGCATCATCTTCGCGAACCAGGGCTCCAAGGCCACTGTCTGCGGTAATGATCGCATCGATGGCGTCGCTCAGCTGCTTCTCCACCATGCCGCCCATTTCCATCAGATTGTTCTTGATCTCTTGTAGATCGGCGTTGAACTGCTGAGAAATGTGGTGACTATGAATCGTTGCGTCTTTGTTCATGTCCTGTGTCCCTGCCCCGGAATCAGCCGTAACGGCCGGTAATGTAATCTTCTGTCTGCTTCTCGTGCGGATTTGTGAAAATGGCATCCGTCCTGTCGAACTCGATCAGCTTGCCCATGTACATAAACGCGGTGAAATCAGAAACTCGAGCGGCTTGCTGCATATTGTGCGTCACAATGATGATGGTGTAACGATCCTTAAGCTCGTTGATCAGCTCCTCAATCTTCAATGTCGAAATGGGATCGAGCGCAGACGCCGGCTCATCGAGCAACAGGACTTCCGGCTCCACAGCGATTGTCCGTGCGATGACAAGACGCTGCTGCTGACCGCCGGACAGACCCAGTGCACTTTCATGCAGTCGATCCTTCACTTCACCCCACAGCGCTGCCGCATGCAGGGATTTTTCAACACTCTCGTCCAGAATGCGCTTCTTGTTGATGCCCTGAATGCGCAGACCATAAGCCACATTCTCATAGATTGACTTCGGGAAAGGGTTCGGCTTTTGGAACACCATGCCGACACGGCGACGCAGATCGGCGACATCGACAGCGCGATGATAAATATCATTGCCATCCAGTGCGATGCTGCCTTTTATATGGCATCCGTCCACCAGATCGTTCATGCGATTGAAGCAGCGCAGCAACGTAGATTTGCCACACCCTGACGGCCCGATAAAGGCAGTCACGCGCTGGCTCGGAATGCTCATATTCACCGCTTTCAAAGCGTGTGCGGAGCCGTAATAGAGATTCAAGTCGGACACACGCAGACAGCTTGGCAAGTCCTCGGCCCGAACACCCTGGTCAATGCCGCCCAATTTCGACATGTCGATCTTCTTGAACTTTGACCGGTTGACCAGCGTGGATTCAGTATTTGATTCAGTCATTGCGAGAACATCCATTGCGTTTGCAGTAAGTGTAACAGCGCTTTACATATCCAGGGACTTGAAATTCTCACGCAGCCGATTGCGAACCGACACTGCGAACATATTCAATGCCGCAACCACGATGACCAGCAACAGCGCCGTGGCGAACACCAGCGGACGAGCCGCCTCAACATTGGGGCTCTGGAACCCAACGTCGTATATATGAAAGCCCAGATGCATGAATTTCTGATCGAGGTGAAAGTAAGGATAGTTACCATCCACAGGCAGCGCGGGAGCCAGTTTCACCACGCCCACCAACATCAAAGGGGCCACTTCGCCCGCTGCTCTGGCGACCGCCAGAATCAGACCTGTCATCATGGCCGGGCTTGCCATCGGCAGAACAACCCGCCACAGCGTTTCGAATTTGGTGGCGCCCAGCGCCAGACTACCTTCACGCAGACTGCGGGGTATCCGCGACAGGCCCTCCTCTGTGGATACAATCACCACCGGGACGGTTAGAAGTGCCAATGTCAATGACGCCCACATCAGTCCCGGCGTACCAAAGGTGGGCGCCGGCAAGGCTTCAGGATAGAAAGCCTGATCAACTTCGGCGCCAAGGAAATAAATGAAGAACCCCAGTCCGAACACGCCATAGACAATGGAGGGTACGCCCGCGAGATTATTGACCGCGATGCGGATGATGCGCGTCACAACGCCCTGTCGCGCGTATTCACGGAGATACACCGCAGCAATCACGCCGAAGGGCGTGACGAATATGGACATCAGCAACACCATTACCACGGTGCCGAAGATCGCTGGGAAGATTCCGCCTTCGGTATTTGCCTCGCGGGGCTCGTCGGACAGGAATTCCCACAATTTGGAACCGTACACGATCATCTTGTTGCCAAAATGCATGCCATTGGGCTGATAGGCGCGCACGATCTCCGAAACAGCTATTTCAATTTCTCCGCCGTTCATTGCCTGCATCACGACAGTGTCGCGCTCGCTTTCGACATAGAGCGCGTTCAGTCGCGCCTGCATGCCCGTATATTGCGCATTCCAGGCCGCGCGTTCTTCGGCAATCTCCGCCAGGGCTGATTCAGTTGCTTCTTCACGCAGTTCGAGCTGGCGTTGCCGCAGTCGCAAACGCTCGAGCGCATAGTTGACTTCACCAATCTCACCCTCTTCCACATCAGCGATTTCGTCATGCAGCTCCAGGGCTCTTTCAATGCGTGGCAGCAGAGCGTTCCACGCTGTCATGTCCTGTTCATTCGCTGGATCACTGGTGGCCACTGTAACGCCGCTTTCGCGGACTTCGCTCACATAGCCATAGAAATTGCCCCATTCGCGACGCTCGAAAGCAGTCATATTGTGGGGATAGCGGACATTGCTCAGGTAATCCGCCAGCAGCCACGAGAAGTCACTGCCATTGAGTTCGCGGTTGCCGATTTTCACAAGCTCCCGTCGGTAAAATGGCTGATCTGCCGGTACCGGAATTCCTGAAGAGATGATGCGATCGGCAGTCACTTCTTCGTCACCGACGCGTTCGCCGACAACCTCGCGACGCAATGGCTCGCCTTCGCTGACCGGCTGCTGATACTCGGCAAGCATGATGTCCTTGGGCCAGAAATGACCAAAGCCGTTGACTGCCAGGAGCAGCAACAGACTCACGGTCATGATGAGGCTGATAGCCACTGCCCCGGCATTTGCCCAAATCCAGGGTGTGCCGCTCGCGAAGAACTTTTGTAGGGTGTTGTTGCTCATAGATTGCTGTACTTGCGTCGCAGACGCTGTCGGACGATTTCGGCGAGAGTGTTGATCACAAAGGTGAAAATGAACAGCACGAGTGCCGCCAGGAACAGGATGCGATAGTGGGTACTGTCGACTTCTGATTCGGGAACTTCCACCGCGATATTGGCGGCCAATGTGCGCATGCCTTCAAAGATGTTGATGTCCATGATGGGGGTATTGCCGGTGGCCATGAGCACGATCATCGTTTCACCCACTGCGCGGCCCATGCCTATCATCAGTGCCGAGAAGATACCGGGACTTGCAGTTGCCAGCACCACCCGACTCAAGGTTTGCCACGGCGTTGCGCCCAGGGCCAATGAGCCGTAGGTCAGTTGCCTGGGTACCGTGAAGATCGCGTCCTCTGCAATGGAGAAGATGGTGGGAATCACGGCAAAACCCATGGCCAGACCTACTACCAGAGCGTTGCGCTGGTCATAGGGAATTCCCATGTCGTTGGTGATCCAGAGGCGCATGTCGCCGCCAAAGAAGACTTGTTCCAAGGGCACCGCGAACAGAAATGCCACGTATACAGAAAGCAGGATCACAGGAATCAGCAAAGCCGCTTCCCAGCCATCAGGCACCCTGAAGCGCACCGATTCCGGAAGGCGAGTCCACCCGAAAGCTGCCAGAAGAATCCCTATTGGAACCAGCAGCAGCATATTGAAAATGCCCAGCAGATTGTTCTCAAGGAAGGGTGCGAGCCAGAGGCCGGCAAGGAACCCGAGCACTACCGTCGGGAGCGCACCCATCAATTCAATCAAGGGCTTGACACTCTGACGCATGCGTGGCGCCATGAAGTAGCCCGTAAAAATTGCTCCACAAACAGCCAGGGGCGCTGCGAGAATCATTCCGTAGAACGCTGCCTTGAGGGTACCGAACGCCAAGGGTGCCAGACTGTATTTGGGCTCGAAATCATCATTGGCGGCAGAGGATTGCCAAATGAGGTCAGGATCGGGGTAGTTCTCGTACCACACTCGTCCCCAAAGGGCTTGCCACGACACTTCCGGGTGCTCGCTGTCCACGCTGAACATCGCAAATCCGCCATCGGCTTTCTCGATCAGCAGGCCATTTCCGCGGGCAGCAACGGCGATAGCCTTCGGAGCCCCCGTCACGAGCGGCAAATAGGCAACTTCGCGATGCGCTGTCGAGTTGTAGATGCCGATGTAGCCTTCGTCATTGGCCATGACAAAATTCTTGCGCCGCTGCTCGGAAGTGAGCGCGACAACATTGCTGCGCGCTTCGAAATCACGCACTTTCTCGATTCCGACCGTACCGCCACGTCTGACCAGGAACCATTGGGAAATCGTCCCTTCACTATCTCCTACCAGCAGCGAGATACCCCCCAGAAGAAAAGTGACTTCTGTCATACGCCGGGGTGAATCCACCAGCAGCACCTCTTCCGTCACCACGGGTGTGCCGTTGTTGAAGGCTGGCCGAATATCGACCAGGCTCAGGCGTCCAGAGGCTCCGATGGCAAAGAGCCAGCGCCGGTCGACGTCCATGTAAAGCTGATCAATACTCGGTATCAGACCATTGAGGGTAACAATTTCGGTTTCCCACTCGGCCTCGCCCTGGGCACTGAAAGCGGAAAGCAGGTTGCTCTCCCTCTGGGCACGGAGCAGGCTGACATTTCCGGCACTACTGCCGGCCAGCATCAGTTCGTTGGTGCTGGAACGCACGCTGACCCGCGCAACGGCCTGATCCTCAAACAAGGCAAACGGCACTTCGCCAAAAGGGTAGGTCATAGCCGGCGTTACTACACGCGCGTTGTTGACACCGAACTCTTCGTCATAGCCATACTGTGCTATCAGAACATCGCCGCCGGAGAGCCCAAGTGCAAATATGCCAGTGACATCAGTGTCCAGTGCAAAGCTGCTGATGCTCTGACCTTCGGGAATTGGCAGCGCAACGCGGCCGATGACTTCGCCGTCGTCAGTGTTGAAGTACACGGCCTGACCATCAGAGCCCAGTCGCATCGCAACTTCGAGGCGCTCTTCCACTGCCAGATGAAGTACATCGACATTGTCCCGCAAATCCACTTGGAACTCGCTGACCTCCTGGATTGAAGCGCCACGGAACAACGGCAGAACTTCATAAATCAGGTAGAGAAAGATCACCAGAACTGCGGCAATTACGCCCAATCCACCAATGGCGATAAGAACGGCTGCCAGTTTGTCCTTGAAGTGACGGAACTTGCGGCGGGTGAGGACTTCGGGAGAAGCGGCAAAAGCGGCCCCTAATGAGGACTGCGGAGCCTCTGGAGGCGTCGTTATTGGTTGTTCGATCATGGCGTTGGAGTCTATTCCGCGATTGTTACATTGTGATTGCATTGCGCAGACGCGCTCAAACAGCGGCACCACCCGGTGTCCGCTGCGTCATTCGCATTCAGAGCCCAAGCGCTTGATAGGTTGCTTCAACGACGGCCGCCGGCAACGGGATATAACCATCCTTGAGGACCACTTCCTGGCCGGATCTGGACAACACCAGCTTGATGAATTCCCGCTCCAGGGGCGCGAGCGGTTTGTTCGGCTCTTTGTTCACATAAACAAACAGAAAACGTGCGAGCGGATAATTGCCAGTAATGGCATTCTCTGGCGTTGCCTCGTAGTACTCGCTGCCAGCTTCCTTCGCAATGGGCAGAGAGCGCACGCTGGAAGTTGTGTAGCCCAGACCGGAATACCCGATCCCGTTGATGGAGGTGCTGACTGACTGCACGACCGAAGCAGAACCTGGCTGTTCGTTAACGGAATTCTTGAAGTCACCTGTGCACAGCGCGGTTTCCTTGAAATAGCCGTAAGTTCCAGAGACTGAATTGCGACCGAACAACTGCAAGTCACGACGCTCCCAGTCTCCCTCCATCCCGAATTGCCCCCAGACATCAATGCTTTCCGGGTTACCACACTTGAGAGTGACTGAAAACACAGCGTCAACCTCTGCCATCGTCAGTCCTTTGATGGGGTTATCCCTGTGTACAAAAACAGCCAGCGAGTCGATGGCGACAGGAACCGCCGTGGGCTTGTAGCCGTACTTGTTTTCGAAAGCTTCGATTTCGTTGTCTTTCATCTCGCGACTCATAGGCCCCATGTTGGAGGTGCCTTCGGTCAGCGCGGGCGGCGCAGTGGAAGAACCGGCGGCCTGAATCTGAATGTTTACGTTGGGGTAGGCGCGCTTGAACTCTTCCGCCCAGAGTGTCATCAGGTTGGCAAGCGTGTCGGAGCCCACGCTCGAGAAATTGCCGGAAACGCCGCTGGCGCGTTCGTACGTGCGCAGGGAAGAATCAAGGTCGGCCGCCAGCACGGGCATACTGGACAGCCCCCCAAGCAGCAGACTGAGTAGCTTCATCGTGAATCTGACGGACATTCCAGGTCTCCAGACGCAAAGCGCGTTTTTGATCTATTACAATTCGCATGACTATATGTTGCGCGAGTGACACTAATATGACAAAACTGCGACCACTCGCGACTGTGCCAGGAACATTGGTCATCTATCTGTCACTTTCATCCGCATTCCCCTCATGTAGAATGCGCGCAACAACAAGCGCCTATTACGAGCTTCCACATGAATATAAAAGTTACTGAGAATGAGCCCGACATCTCCGTTTCGATGACGTCAGTGACAAGCCCTGTCGAGCTCGAACCACATGCGCTGCTTGAGCACGATGACGGCAACACCGTACCGTCCACCATAACCCCGTCCGACGAGCCTGCTTCGCGCGCCGCTGAAGCCCCTGCCATCGATCTTGACAACAGTGCTCTCTACCTCAATCGCGAAATGAGCTATCTGCAGTTCAATCTGCGCGTACTGGATCAGGCCAGGAACTCAAGGCACCCCCTGCTGGAGCGCCTTATGTTCCTGTTGATCTTCAGTTCCAATCTGGACGAGTTCTATGAGATCCGTATTTCGGGTCTCAAGAAGCAGATGGAGTTCGGACGCCAGCGCCCGGGCCCGGACGGCAAGTACCCCGACGAGATCATGCGTGAGATCAACCAGCAGGTGCGGGTGGCACTTCAGGAGCAATATCGCATTCTGAACGAAGACCTCTTCCCCTCGCTTGCTGAACAGAAGATCCGCTTCCTGTACCGCGATGAGTGGAACAAGGAACTCACGATCTGGGCACGGACATACTTTCGAGACGAAGTACTCCCCGTCATCAGCCCCCTCGGACTGGACCCGGCTCACCCATTCCCTCGCCTTGTGAACAAGAGCCTGAACTTCATCCTGTCCCTGGAAGGAAAGGATGCTTTCGGCCGTGACAGCGGCCTGGCCATTGTGCCCGCGCCGCGTTCGCTGCCGCGCCTGATCAAGGTGCCCAAGGAAATTGTTGCGGAAGGCGACAACTTCATCTTCCTGTCATCCATCATCCACGCCCATGTGGAAGAGTTTTTCCCTGGCATGCGCGTCAAGGAATGTCATCAGTTCCGCGTCACCCGCAATTCCGATCTGGAGATGTCCAATGTGGAAGTGGAAGACGTCGCCAGCGCCTTGCAGGGGGAGCTGCATTCACGACGCTTCGGCACGGCAGCCAAACTGGAGGTTGGCGCCGCGTGTCCGCGCGAGTTGACCGACTTTCTGCTGCAGCGCTTCAATCTGACAGAAGACGCCCTCTTCCGCCTGGACGGTCCCGTGAACCTGCAGAGACTGATGACATTGACCAGTATGGTCAATCGCCCCGACCTGTGCTTCGCGCCCTTTACCCCTGGCACACCTCCTGCGCTGGAAGAAGGCAGCTGCATCTTCACAGCAGTCACCAAGGAAGATCAGTTGCTGATGCACCCGTTCCAGTCTTTCCTGCCCATCATCGACTGGGTGAGACAGGCAGCAAAGGATCCCTCGGTGTTGTCGATCAAGCAGACACTGTACCGCACCAACGAGTCGTCCGAACTGGTAGAGGCTTTGTCAGAAGCTGCCCGCAATGGCAAGGAAGTGACCGTTGTAATCGAATTGCGCGCGCGGTTCGATGAGCAGGAAAACCTGCAGTTCGCCAGCAAGCTGCAGGAAGCTGGTGCGGTGGTGGTATACGGCGTAATGGGCTACAAAACCCACGCGAAAATGTTGCTGATTGTGCGGCGCGAAGGCGGCAAGCTGAAACGTTACGCCCACTTAGGCACAGGCAACTATCACCGCAAGACATCGCTGGTTTATACCGACTATGGCCTGATGACCTGTGATGAGACTCTATGTGCCGATGTGCACAAGGTTTTCCAGCAGATTACCGGCATGGGCAAGCGCATCATCCCCGACTTGGTGATCCACGCGCCGTTCCGCCTCAAGAAGTCCCTGGTACGGCTGATTCAGCAGGAAAAGAATGCTGCGCTGGAAGGCAAGCCGGCACGCATCATCGCCAAGATGAACGCACTGACGGACCCGGACATCATTCGCGAACTCTACTCGGCATCTCGCAACGGGGTGAAGATCGATCTGATCATCCGTGGCATCTGCTGCCTTAAACCGGGCATTCCTGGCGTATCCGAAAACATTCGGGTGGTATCCATCATCGGGCGCTTCCTGGAGCACACGCGCGTCTTCTACTTCGAAAACAATCTGCATCCATTGTATTGCTCCAGTGCGGACTGGATGGAGCGCAATCTGATGCATCGCATAGAAGTGGCGTTCCCGATCCTGCGCAAGAGATTGATCACGCGCATTCTGGATGAATTGCAGATGTACGTGAATGACCGCTGTCAGAGCTGGGAGTTGCAGTCTGACGGCACCTATCTGCGCCTGATTCCGGATGATTGCGACAAGCGGGAGCCTGTGCAGACATTGCTGCTGCAACAGTTGGCGAAGGTGCGTTACAGCGCGGTCTGAGTGACCTGTGGAAGGCTCGCCCTGTCCAGCGCAGTGGTGTCGGGCCCCTTCTGCATCATGAAGTGCAGCATGCCCTCGCGCAGAGCTGTGGGACTGAATTGTATCTGCTCTATTTCGTAGGCTCTCATCATTCCCACCAGCACAGCCCAACCCGGCATCAGCAGGTCCTTGCGGCGGTCCTTGAGTCCGGGCAGCAAGGCATCCGGATCTGCGGCACAAGCCAGCACGTCGGCGCGAAGAGACTCCAGAGCCTTCAGAGTGATCTGACCTTCTGGAAAGCCGCGCATTTGACAGATTGCTGCCAGCATCTTTGCTGTGCCCGATGACGCATAGGCTTGCGCCCACGGATACTGCAGGCATTCAGCGCGAATCGACTCGAATACCGCCTGCGCTGCATCGACAGCACTGTCCAGCCTGCTGACAAGCTGGGATGGCGAATGCTCCGGAGCAGCAAAGTGTTGGTCTCGCCAGCTTACACAGCCAATCGCAAGGCTGCGGGTAACAAGGCGTTCGTCTTGCCTGCCAATGATGACTTCTGTGCTGCCACCGCCGATGTCCACGACCAGGCGCACCTCGTCTGAGCGCGGCAGGCCTGACATGACACCGAGATACACCAGAATCGCTTCCTGCACACCCGAGATTACAGAGACATCCAGCCCCAGCAGGCGTGCCTGATCCAGAAACTGAGATGCATTGCGGGAAAGCCGCAGGGCATTGGTGCCCAGCGCCCAGTACTGGGTGATCGGGTAACGTGACATGACATCGACGAACTCCTGCAGGCAGTCCATACCCCTTGTGAAGGCGGCTGGAGAAATTTCGCCGGTAATGGCAACCCCCTCGCCAAGTTGCACGATGTGACTGAACCGTTCGACTATCTGGCTTTTACCGTCCTGCCACTCTGCGATAAGCAGGTGGAAACTGTTTGAGCCCAGGTCGATGCATGCATACATGGAAGGATGTCGTACCTTTGGAGTAGGGAATGGAAGTGTCCGAATGCTACAAGTGCCATAAGTCAGAGACGTGACAAAAGCACCTGCGCAGCCTTAGATCATGGCTTGCTGATAGTTCTCAATGCCGATCCTGTCAATCAGAGCCAGCTGGGTTTCAAGCCAGTCTACATGCTCTTCTTCACTGCGCAGAATGGCGGCCAACAGATCCCGGCTGACATAGTCCTGTACGGACTCTGCGTGAGCTATTCCCTCTTTCAGGGTAGGAATGGCGATCATTTCCAGTTGCAGATCGCATTCCAGCATCTCGCGAGTGTGTTCGCCGATCAGCAATTTACCGAGGTTTTGCAGATTGGGAAGGCCTTCAAGGAAAAGGATACGGCCTACAAGCTCATCTGCGTGCTTCATCTCGTCAATGGATTCTTCGTATTCCTTGCTGGCGAGCTTGCCCAGCCCCCATTCCCGGAACATGCGCGAATGCAGGAAGTACTGATTGATGGCGATCAGTTCATTGCCGAGGGCTTTGTTGAGGTGTTTTACGACGGTGGCATCTGCTTTCATGAGAACGTCCTTTGCGTGAAATCAGCGTCTAGGGTCGTCGTTCAGGGCAGACAAGTCAAGCACGGTGAAATTGTAACGCTTTGATATCAATGATAAACAATCGCATCAAGTCAACTTGAAGAAAGCAGGCTCAAGCACGCACGGCATCGACGAATGATGCCGAGCCCTTGAATTCGCTGATAATGCTCAGGGCATGGCGGCCGCACTTGCCACATTCCGAAGCGACTCCAAGCCTTTCGCGAATGTCAGCCATACGGCTTGTCCCTTCACGACAGACTTCCCGAATCTGACTGTCAGTAATTTGCCTGCAGATGCATACATACATGGAATATCCTCAGTTGCGATGCAGTTTAAAAGCTAATGAGAATGATTGTCAACCAGTTTACGGCCCCCTCTCTTCAAGGAGAGACACTGCTTCGTGCTACCATGCACCCTTCCAGTTGTGTGTAATTGATGCAAATGACTTCTGACCTGCCCATGCAAAAAGCCATAAACGATTCTGGCCGACCCGGCAGACTGCTGCTGACTGGCATGGCATTGATCCTTGCGCTCAAACTGGTGCTTGCCTTTGCGCTGGACCTGTACAGCGACGAAATCTTCTACTGGCAGGCCTCCACGATGCCGGCCCTTGCCTACAGTGATTTGCCTTTCATGGCCGCATTGCTGGCAGGTACGGGAACGGCCTTGTTCGGAGACACTGCTCTCGGCGTGCGCACACTTTTCCTTGCAATGGGAACCTCCATTCCCTTGCTGGTTTACTGGATTGCACGTCCCCTGATGCCAGCCCGACAGGCACTCGAGGCCGCAGGTCTAGCGTTGTGCATGCCGCTGTGTGCATTTCTGGGACTGCTGGCTGTGCCAGATGTACCGCTGTTGTTTTTCGGACTGTTGATGACCGGATTCCTGGAGAGGGCAACGCGCCTTGGCACGCTGCCTTACTGGATGGCGACCGGCACCATGGCGGCACTGGGTGTCAGCACTCATTACCGCTTCGCTCCCCTGCTGGTCGGCGCCTTCGTGTACATGCTGGCATTCAGAGAATTGCGCAGCTACTGGCGTCAACCCGGGATATGGATCGCAGCGTTCATTCTGCTGATTGGCTTATACCCGATGCTGGCCTTCAATCTGAGCAATCAGCTCAGTGGCATCGACTACCACTTGCTGGAACGGCATCCCTGGGAGTTTCAGGCTGAAGGGCTCCTGCATGTTTTCAAGCAGGCTGCTCTTGTCACGCCTCTTCTTTATGTCGCGCTGGCGGCAACGCTGATTCATTTGCTGCGCGCGGCGCGTGCAGGTGATCATCGCCGCGGGTTGTTCGGCACGCTGGCTCTGGCGAATCTGGGAATCTATATGTTACTGGCGCCCTGGTCAGACAATACCCGCACATCCATTCACTGGCCGCTTTCCGGGTATCTGCCCCTGCTCGTATTTCTGCCAGAAACACTGCGTCGGCTGCACGCATCCTGCTCCGGCAAGTATGGTGCTCCAGCCGCCAACCGCCTTCTCAAGACAACGCTGGGTATGGGCTTCGCCGGCTCCCTGGTGGCGCTGTTGGGCATGGGCACGCAAAGTGTGCAGGACCAATTGCGACCATTTTTGGGGGAAGGTGTTCTGTCCAACAAGATGGCTGGCTGGCGACCCTTCACTGCCTACACAAGCCAGCTGCTGCAAGCAGAACATTTCGGCCCGGAAGATGTCCTTGTAACCGACAACTATTACACCGGGGCACAGCTGGAACTCGCCCTTGGTCGGAACCGCGCCGTTTACAATATTGACGAAGACAAGGCCATTCGTGACGGGCGCGCGGTGCAATACGAGATATGGCAGAAGAACGCGTCGGGACTGCAATCCATAGCGGGCCGCAATGCGCTGTTCATCACCGAAGACAGCACCCTCACAGTGCCCGACAAACTGGCAGTCCTCGAGAGAGCCTGCGACCAGTTCCAGAGGCTGGATTTTTTAGGGCAGCAGATTCTTTTCGGTGGCGAGAAGTCGTTCAGCTTCTACAGGGCAGAAAACATCGGCGCCAACATGCCCGGCACTTGCCCAAAGCCTTCATTGGGGTGGATTGATGCTCCCGCAGAGGACTCTCTCATTTCCGGCTCTCTGACCATATCCGGGTGGGTAATCAATGAAGGCCGGGGAGTGGCCACTGTGGAAGTATTGGTGGACGGGGTGCCTGCAGGCACGGCAACGTACGGTTTGCCACGACCCGATGTGGTCGAGGCCATGGCAGCACAGGATGATCCGAACGCACCTCTAGTTGGGTTCGAGCTGACGATCGCCCGGCAATACCTGCCTGCGGGACGCGCGGAATTGCTCGTCAAGACCACCAGTAAATCCGGGGAAGTACAGCATTTTGGCAGGAGAATGGTGAACCTGAAATAAATGGGAGGCCAGTCAATACGGATTGAGTACTTCGACCGCTATGCGCCACTCGCCTTCGGGAGTGTAGCGCCAGTATCGCAGGTAGTTGGTATTGAAGTCTGATCCTTGTGCGCTCATTGTACCGAAGGTGTATCCCGCATCGCGAGACTCCGAAAGGAAATACCCTCCCGATTGATGTTGCAGCGCAGACATCTCCAGACTCTCATCGAGATAGGCGCCATACACATGAGCTCCAGCTTCGATGCCGATGCCCGGGGCCATGCCGGGCACGTAGACACGCTGATTCGCAAGGCCATAACGCAACATTGCGCGCATGCCTCCGCGAAAATTGATGGAACTGATGAAACGCTCATCAGCCTCGACAAGGGAATCCAGTGTACTGTTTTCGACGTTGGCAGATGCTGTTTCGCTTAGAGACTGCAAGGTTTCAGAGATTTCAGCATTCACATCAAGACTGAGAACTCCGGGCACCCTGACAGTCATGTCAGCTGCCATTCGCCACTGTCCATCAAATTTGCGCCAGATTGTCACGAAGTGACCATAAGTCCTTCTTGCTTCACTGTCACTGCCGTTTGTGAATCGATATGGCCCGGTAGTCAATCCGAGATCTCCGGCGATTGAGAAATCGATGTAATTGGCTTTGGATTCGAGCGTGGATTCCCCGCGTTGAGCGGGGCCGGCTTGTTCGTATAAATTGCGAGCGTCGACGGGGCCACGTCTGAAAATGACCGCACCATCGCTGAAGGAATTGAGAAATGCCTGGTTGAAACCCAGAGTACGTGAACTTTCCGCAAGTCTGACATCGGCTTCCCGCAGACTTTCCCAAATCTGCGTGCGTTCGTCTGCCTGAGCAAACAACGTACCAGGGGTGAGCAATGGGAAGAGAGCCAGGAGTGCAATTGTGGACGATTTCATGGATACACCATTTTATTATCGTTCTGGTACCGCTCCAGTCTTGCTTCGAAGTATGTACCATTCTTGTCAGCGGGTATAGCGCATAATGTGAAGGATGGCTTCGCAGGGCGACTGGAAGTAATATCGCTGAAATTCCCGCCAGTCTGGGGGCGCACAAACTATGGCGTTGGATCGATCAGTTCGTTTTCCTGTGAGAAGAAGCCTCTGATGTATCTGGATCATTTTGGCCTGTCATGTGTACCTTTCTCCACAACACCGGACACGCGTTTTTTCCTCGAACTCAATAATCTGCGTACGCTATTCAAGGAATTGCTGGCGAGCTTGAACGCACCCGATGGTTTCATGATTGTGCGTGGCAAGGCGGGAATGGGAAAAACCATTCTTTGCCATAAGCTGATGAATGCGCTGCGTTGCCACAAGCGCCGTTACCAGCTCATCCATATTCCGCATCCCCGCTTGAGCGAGAAAAGTTTTCTTTCTGCTATTGCCCATGAGCTGCAACTGAATGAAACAGTGTCACCCACCCTTGAAAGAGAGATTGTGAGTGCACTTGCATCGAATGTAGAAAGGGGTCTCATCAATGCACTGATCATCGATGAAGCGCAATCAATGCCGGATGAGGCTCTGGAAGGATTGCGCAAACTCGCCGAAAGAAGCTCAACGTCCGGGCATTTGCTCAGAGTAGTGCTCTTTGCACAGCCTCTCCCTCGACAAGACTTGCGACAATCCAGATCACGCATCCTGGCCGATCGCATCACGCTTGAGCGCAATTTGACGCCTTTACGAGAAAAGGACATCGTCAGCTACATCAACGTGCGACTGACACGCTCGGGTTACAACGGCGAGCCTATGTTTACCCCCAAGGCCATGCGCCTTCTATGTGAGGCCAGCAAAGGCATTCCGCGAATCATCAATCTGCTTGCACACAAGTCCATGTTGCTCGCTGCAGAAGGCAATGAGAGGAAGATCGACAGACATCATATGATGCTGGCTATTCAAACCACTGACGCTACGGAAAAAGTCAGCAAGCCCACTGCGATGGACTGGATAGAGAAACTGACCGGACGTTAGTGCCGCGGCATGAGAAGCACAGCCGCGGTTGTCAGGAATGCTTCCTCAGCTATAATCTGCGCCTGTTTCACACTCGTCTCTTCCGCTCCACACGTAACAGGGATCTGATTCATGCACAACAGTATCTGGCTCAAGCTTTACGAAGAAGCAACGAGCCTGGTAAAAACGGAGCCACTGCTTGCCAGTTATGTGTATGCATGCATTCTCAACCACAACAGTATGGGGTCTGCACTGAGTTTTCTTCTGGCAAACAAGTTGTCTGACGAAGTGATGCCGGCAATTGCTGTTCGCGAGCTTTTCGACGCCGCATACACCAACGCACCTGACATGATCGTCAACGCTGTGCATGACATGCAGGCTGTGTTCGACAGAGATGCCGCCACCAATTCTTATTTGCCGATTCTCCTGTTCCTCAAAGGTTATCAGTCAATCCAGGTTCATCGGCTGGCGCACTTCCTGTGGAAAAACAACAGAAAGGAATTAGCGTTGTTCATGCAAAGTCGCAACTCTGAAGTCTTCGGAGTCGACATTCATCCGGCATGCGTCATGGGCAAAGGCATCATGTTCGACCACGCAACCGGCATTGTGATAGGTGAAACCACTGTCATCGAGGACAACGTCTCGATCATGCAGTCTGTGACTCTGGGCGGCACAGGCAATGAGACTGGCGATCGACACCCGAAAATTCGCTCTGGCGTACTGATATCCACTGGCGCCAAGGTACTGGGCAATATAGAGGTCGGTGTCGGCGCCAAAGTCGGAGCAGGCAGTGTCGTCCTTGAGGATGTGCCTCCGCACACGACTGTTGTAGGTGTCCCGGCTCGCAAGGTTGGCAAGCCCTGCTCTGAACTGCCTGCCCAGACAATGGACCAGAACGTGTTCAACGATGAGTCCAGCCCTTCTGGCGAATAAGTGCTGTAATGTTGCAGTCATGTAGCAACCTGATACTGGAGCCCTTTCAGTCACGGGTACGCCAGCATGAGCGAGAACATTCTCCGCCTTAAGACGCCTGACCGGGATGAATCCAGTGAAAGTTCCCGCGAACTGCGAGGCCATTTTTTCGAAATCCTGCAGCATTCCCGCGTCTCGGCACTTTACCAACCAATCGTGGACTTCAAGAAGCAGAATATCTTCGGCTATGAGTCTCTGATCCGTGGCCCATCCGACAGTCCCCTTCACAACCCGGTCATGTTGTTCGACGCTGCGCGCCGCGAAGGACGCCTGACAGATCTGGACCTTTTGTGCAGGAAAACCGGTATTCGAGGATTCAAGGAGCGCCGCCTTGGGGGCAAGCTCTTTTTGAATGCGACGCCCCAGGGGCTTCTGGAGCCGCAACATCGTTCGGGACTAACGCTGGAATTTCTACATGAAATTGGCCTTACCCCGGAAAATGTCGTCATCGAAATCACCGAACAGTACCCACTGACCGATTTCACTTTCATGGACCATGCTCTTGAACACTATCGAGAGATGGGTTTCGAGATCGCAATTGACGATCTGGGTGCGGGTTACTCGGGGCTGCGGCGCTGGTCAGAGTTGCGACCGGAATACGTGAAAATAGACCGCCATTTCATCCAGAATATC
>CAMCRC010000026.1 GCA_945877175.1 Klebsiella pneumoniae
TTACAAGGAGCGTCACGGCAATTCAGCAAGACTGACGCTGATGGAAGCGCAGTTGTTGTTGCAGCTGGATCAGCTGGATCGCACCATCGCCCTGCTTGAAGAAGGCATCGAAACCTATCCCGACAATCGCCTGATGCGGTTCAACTTCGGGCGCATTCTTGTCCAGGTTGGACGTCTGGAAGAGGCCCGCGTCCAGTTCCAGCAGCTTGCACAGATGGAGCCGGACGATTACGAGACACTCTACTCCCTGGCATTGCTGGAGCTTGAGCTGGACTCCCTGGACGCAGCTCGCAGCTACTTGATCCGCATACTCAATGCCGGCGTGCGCATGAACGAGAGCCACTACTATCTGGGCTATATCGACGAAAACCAGGGCCGCGCTGCGGAAGCCATCGACCATTACCTGCAGGTGGGGACGGAATTCACCAACTTCCTGAATGCACAACGGCAGGCGGTGCGACTGCTGGTGCTCGAGGAACGTTTCGATGAAGCGCACGCATTGGTACTGAGCGTTTCTGAGGGGCGCCCTGAACTGGAGATCGTGCTGGTAGCTGTCGAAGTGGACGCCCTGATGAACACCGGTCAGCTTGAGCGTGCCGACGCCCTGCTGAGCGCCACGCTGGGAATCTACGCCGACAATGTTGATCTGCTGTTCGCCCGCGCCCTGCTGAGCGACCGCCAGGGCAATCTGGCCCGCGCGGAGGAAGACCTGCGCCGCATCATTGCGCTGGAGCCACAGAACGCCACAGCGCTCAATCAGCTGGGTTACACGCTGGCCGATCGCACCGACCGCCACGAAGAGGCGCTGGCACTGCTGGAACGCGCGATCGCTGCTGATCCGGAAGACCCTGCCATTATCGACAGTCTGGCCTGGGCGCAATACAAACTGGGACGCTATGAAGAAGCCCTGGCGAATCTGGAGCGCGCCTTCGCCGTGTTTCCGGACGCTGAAGTGGCCGCTCATCTGGGAGAAGTCCTCTGGATGATGGGCCGCCACGATGATGCCAATCGGGTGTGGAATGAGGCTCTGCGTGAACGGCCCGACAGTGCCATTCTGTTGAATACCATCGAACGCCTTCGCAACGGCGCAGGCAGCTGACAATGTCCCGATGTCGGACTCTTTTCAGCACCTCTCTGCTGTGCCTGCTGCTGGCAGGCTGCGCGAGTGCACCACGCATGGACGCACCCGTGAATGCGGACTGGCAGGCACGCCACGCACTGCTGGAAGCGCTTACCTTGTGGGAGTTCACCGGCCGTATCGGCGTCCGCGACGACAAGGAGTCACACTCCTCCCGCATTCGCTGGCAGCAGCAGGGTGAGAATTACGTCATCAATCTCTGGGGCACCTTGAATGCAGGCGCTACCGAGATAACAGGACGTCCCGGAGAAGTCATTCTCGAGCAGGAAGGCGAACCGCGGCTGACAGCGGCCTCTGCCGAAGACCTGGTCCGTGAGCAGCTAGGATATGAACTGCCAGTCGCTCAGCTGACATACTGGATCAAAGGCATTCCGGCTCCGGCGGGCCAGAGCTCCCCGACCTTCAATGCCGAGCAGCACCTCATCTCACTGGAGCAGGATGGCTGGCTGGTGCAATACCTTGGCTATACCAACTATGCGGCAGAATCTCTGCCAACGCGCATCCGTATCGAGAAGCCTCCGCTGCGACTCGACTTCGTCCGCCTGGACTGGACTCTGCAGACTTCGACGCCCATTGCCCCATGAACGACTTCCTCTGCATCCAGTCGCCAGCCAAGCTGAATCTGTTCCTGCACATCACCGGGCGGCGTCCTGATGGGTATCATGAACTGCAGACGATCTTCCAGCTTATTGACTATGCCGACACGCTCGAAGTTATCCGCAGGGCTGATGGAGAACTCACGCTGGATTGCGACCTGAGTGCTCTGAATACCGATGACAATCTGATCCTGCGGGCCGCGCGCGCGCTGCGCGATGCCACCGGCTGCAAAGAGGGGGCATCCATCCGCCTGCACAAACGCATCCCCATGGGCGCGGGGCTCGGGGGAGGCAGCTCGAACGCCGCCAGCACCTTGCTCGCCCTGAATTTCCTGTGGCAAACACGTCTCGACACGGCGCAGTTGTGCACCCTCGGCCTGCGCCTGGGCGCGGATGTCCCGCTGTTTGTGCGGGGGGAGTCCGCCTGGGCAGAAGGTGTCGGTGAACGGCTTTCACCAGTGCTTCTGCCGCCCCGCTTTTTTGTTGTGATCTGCCCGGATTGCCATGTTTCCACAGGGGATATTTTTTCCAATGAGGAATTGACACGGCAGACGAGTGCCATCAAAATGGCCGCCTTTCTGGCTGGGCACACCAGAAATGACTGTGAAAATCTCGTACGAAGCCTGTATCCGCCTGTCGATGAAGCCCTTGAGTGGCTTGCTCAGCATGGCCCGGCAAGGATGACAGGAACCGGATCAAGCATCTTCGCAGGGTTCGATTCGGAGGAAGAAGCCGCACGTGTTCTGGCACTTCGTCCCTCGCATTTGAAAGGTTTTACAGCCCGTGGATTGCAGCGCAGCACTGCGCTCATTCCGGCATGAGAGTCATGCCCACGCGAAGGCATTCGCTGAAAATGCAGAGTTTTTTAGGGGTGTCGCCAAGTTGGTAAGGCACAAGGTTTTGATCCTTGCATGCGTTGGTTCGAGTCCAGCCACCCCTGCCATATTCAATACGTCTCAGGTGATCGTCTGACAAGGCGACTCACCCTCGGCCAGACCCCGCACTATCCCTGACTGACGGGCGGACCGCTTATCTTAAGCCTGACAAATACAACACGCAGACCTGATTCCAAACGGCCTCCGAAGGACACAACTCCCATGGCAAACAACTTGATGGTGTTTACCGGCAATGCCCATCCGGCATTGGCTGACAAGATTGCCAAGTATATCGGCCTGCCTCTGGGAGAGGCGACTGTCAGCAGATTCAGCGACGGCGAGGTGAATGTCGAGATCAAGGAGAATGTGCGGGGCAAGGATGTCTTCATCATTCAGCCCACCTGTGCGCCGACCAATGACAGCCTGATGGAACTTATGCTGATGGCAGACGCTCTGCATCGCGCCTCTGCCAACCGCATCACTGCAGTGATTCCCTACTTTGGCTACGCCCGCCAGGACCGCCGCGTGCGCTCCTCCCGCGTCGCCATCAGTGCCAAGGTTGTGGCAGACATGATCGTGGCCGTGGGAGTCAATCGCGTGCTGACAGTCGACCTTCACGCAGAACAGATTCAAGGCTTTTTCAGCATTCCCGTGGACAACGTCTACGGTTCGCCCCTGCTGACAGAGGACATCGAAAGACAGAATTACCAGAACCTCACCGTTGTGTCGCCTGACGTTGGCGGTGTGGTGCGCGCGCGCGCCGTTGCCAAAAACCTGAACGTGGACCTGGCCATCATCGACAAACGTCGGCCGCAGGCCAACGAAGCACAGGTCATGCATATCATCGGCGAAGTGCAGGGACGAACCTGCCTGATTGTGGACGACATGGTCGATACCGCAGGCACACTCTGCAAAGCCGCTGCAGCATTGAAGGAACACGGGGCCGCGCGCGTCGTCGCGTACTGTACGCACCCAGTCCTGTCGGGCAATGCGTTCGCCAATATCAGCACGTCCGATCTGGATGAACTGGTAGTGACAGACACGATTCCGCTCAACGACGAGTTCCGCAACTGCAAACGCGTTCGCCAGCTCAGCATGGCGAAACTGCTGGCTGAATCCATTCGTCGCGTCAGCAACGAAGAATCCATCAGCGCGATGTTCGACAATACCTGAGAAGGTGTCGCATGGCGTTGAGGACCACACGGCTGGCAGAACCTCTGGCGGCCGTGCTGGCCAAACAGGCTTCGGCAGATTTCCTGTCGGGGTCTTTGAACACCGAACCCGGCTGGTCGCAAGCCGGGCAAGGTCTGACGATGTTGTGAAACATCACACACTGGAGATACAAGATGTCCAATGCATTCGAGCTCAACGCTACAGTCAGAGCGGATCTGGGGAAAGGTGCGAGCCGCCGCCTGCGCCGTCTGGCTGAAATGGTTCCTGCCATCATTTATGGTGAAGGCATACCAGCCGTCAATATCAGCATCCCTCACAAGGATATTCAGAAAGCCCTGACCAACGAAGCCTTCTACTCGCACATCATCACCCTGCATGTGGATGGCAAGCCGGAGCAGGTCGTGATCAAGGCGCTGCAGCGCCACCCCGCCAAGCCGCGCATCATGCATGCCGACTTCCAGCGCGTCAGTGCTGACCGTGCCATTGTGGTTGCGGTTCCGCTGCACTTCATCAACGAAGACAAGTGCAAGGGCGTCAAGATCGGCGGCGGCAGCATCATCAAGGCGCTGAACGAACTGCAGATCAGCTGTCTTCCGAATGACCTGCCAGAGTACATTGAAGTGGACTTGTCCGATCTGGGCCTTGGCGAAGCGATCCACATTTCTCAGATCAAGCTGCCGAAGGGCGTTTCCAGTGTCGATCTGGCACACGGTCACGACTCTGACAATTCTGTCGTGAGCGTTCTGGCGCCACGTGGCATTGCGTCTGCTGACAATCCCGAGAAGAAGTAATCCCTGACGTTTACTGCGCTGCGGACCATCAATCATGCAAGGCAACGCACTCAAACTGATTGTGGGCCTGGGTAATCCAGGCCCGCAATACCGCTACAACAGGCACAATGCAGGGGCCTGGTTTCTCTCCCGCGTGGCCGCTGACTTCCATGGCGAGCTGCGCGCGGAATCCAAATTCTTCGGCGAAGCGGGACGCATCACGCTGGCCGGCCAGGATGTCCGTCTGCTCTTCCCCACCACGTTCATGAACCGCAGCGGCCAGTCCGTCGCCGCGTTCTGCAGCTATTTCGACATTGCCCCTGAGAATATGCTGGTGGCCTATGACGAGATCGACTTCGACGTGGGCACTACGCGCTTCAAACACGGAGGCGGCCACGGCGGGCACAACGGCATTCGCGACATCATCAGTGCACTGGGCGATCAGAAAGATTTCTATCGCCTGCGCATCGGCGTCGGCCACCCGGGCAACAAGGCCCAGGTCGCAAACTTTGTACTCAGTGACCCCTCGAAACAGGAAATGGAGGTCATCCTGGGCGATATTGACCTGGCGATCCGCACCCTTCCCCATGCGGTGAAGGGAGACTGGCAGAACGCCATGCACAACCTGCATACCAAACCCGCCTGAGGGCGGCACAACCCGGAACAAACCGATCAAGGAATTCAAGCATGGGCTTCAAATGCGGAATCGTAGGTCTCCCCAACGTGGGCAAGTCGACCTTGTTCAATGCACTGACCAAGGCGGGCATCGCTGCCGAGAACTTTCCCTTCTGCACCATCGAGCCCAATTCCGGCCTGGTGCCCATGCCTGACCCGCGCCTGGACAAGCTCTCCGAAATCGTGCAACCACAGCGAATAATCCCCACCACCATGGAGTTCGTCGATATCGCCGGCCTGGTGGCGGGAGCCTCCAAGGGCGAGGGGCTGGGCAATCAGTTCCTGGCCAACATCCGCGAAACAGATGCCATCGCCCACGTGGTGCGCTGCTTTGAAGACACCAATGTCATCCACGTGGCCGACCGAATCGACCCTGCTTCCGACATTGAAGTCATCAACACGGAACTCGCGCTGGCCGATCTGGAGTCCGTGGAGAAGGGCATCACCCGCCTGACTCGATTCGCCAAGGGCGGCGACAAGGACGCAGTGCGCCAGGTAGCGCTGTTCGAGCGGGTGCGCGCCCATCTCAACGAAGCGCTGCCCGTGCGCATGCTTGGCCTTGGCAAGGATGAACTGGCGGACCTTTACGGCCTGCATCTGCTGACGGTGAAGCCCACCATGTACATCGCCAACGTGGACGAGAACGGCTTCGAGAACAACCGCCATCTTGACCGCGTGCGGGAGATTGCGGCCACCGAGGGCGCCTCCGTGGTACCCATCTGCAACAAGCTTGAATCCGAGATCGCCGAGCTGGAAGACGCCGAGAAGCTGGAGTTCCTGCAGGATCTGGGCATGGTGGAACCAGGACTGGACCGTGTCATTCGCGCTGGTTACGGTCTGTTGGGACTGCAAACCTATTTCACAGCAGGCGTGAAGGAAGTCCGTGCGTGGACCGTCAAGATTGGCGCCACCGCCCCGCAGGCAGCGGGTGTTATCCACACGGATTTCGAAAAAGGCTTCATCCGCGCCGAAGTCATCGCTTATGAAGACTTCATTCAGTACAAAGGTGAGCAAGGAGCCAAGGACGCCGGCAAGTGGCGCCTGGAGGGCAAGGAGTACATCGTGCAGGACGGCGATGTGGTGCATTTCCGATTCAATGTCTGACGCGTCAGCGCGCCATTTGCAGGCTTGACAAGAAAAGCGCAAGTGGCCAGAATTCGCAGCCTCAAAACGGATCGGGGTTCCAGACCGGCCGCACAGTTCAATGGCTATGTAGCTCAGTTGGTTAGAGCGCAGCATTCATAATGCTGATGTCCGTGGTTCGAGTCCACGCATAGCTACCATACAAGACAAGGGCTTGCCGCAGGGCAGGCCCTTTTTTTTGTCTCGCAAAACAAGTCTCACTTTGAGCGCGCTTTTTCATGGCACACTTCCTGCTGGCTTCGGCAGAATTCACCACTCAAATGTACACGAGGCACCCATGCAAAGACGTCAATTCCTGCGCGGTTCCGCTGCACTGCTTTCCGCCGCCCCGCTGGGCGCGGCAGTGGCAGCCGACATCCCTGCGGTCAGCGGCAGCAGCGCCGCGACATTGCTCTCTGACAGCAGAGACCTGGCCCCTCTGGTGGCGAGTCCCGACCGCATCATCGAGATGAACGTCTGTACCCGCCCCTTTCGCGCTCAAGGCCCACGCATCGAGCTGGAGCGTATCGGGCGCAAGCAGGTTGTGCACAATTACGGGCACGGGGGAAGCGGCTGGTCACTGTCATGGGGCAGTGGACTGCTGGCCACCCAGATGGCGCAGAACACAGGCCGGCAGCAGATCGCCATCGTCGGCTGCGGCGCCATCGGCCTGACCACAGCCCTCGTTGCGCAGCAGGCGGGGCTCGGTGTCACCATTTATGCGAAAGAGCGACCGCCCTATGTGCGCTCGCAGTTCGCAACAGGCTCATGGACGCCTGACTCGCGCATCTGCAGCAGCGAGTTCGCGCCAGCATTTGCGGAACGCTGGGAAGCGATGGCGCGTTATTCCTTCCGCCGCTATCAGTCCCTGCTTGGAGCGGCGGGAAACCCGATCGAGTGGCGTGACATGTACAGCATGTCGGACAACCCGCCCGGCACTCCTGCGCCACATGGCGAGTCGAACGAGCCTGAGTATCCGGATTTCGAAGACACACTGATCGCCGATCTGACCCCCAAAGCGGTGGATCTCAGCTCGCTGCAACATCCTTTTCCGGCCCCCTATGTGCGACGCAGGCCGGCGCTGCTGTTCAACATAGCAGGCTATTCGCGTCTGCTGATGGAAGAATTCCTGGCCGCCGGGGGGCGCATCGAGACCTTCACGCTGAGCGATCGCGGTGACTTCGCCGCCATCGAGGAGCGCACCATCATCAATTGCACCGGCTATGGCGCACGGTCATTGCTGAATGACGACTCCATCATTCCGGTGCGCGGCCAGACCTGCAAGCTGATTCCCCAGCCCGAAGTGCACTATGGATTCAACTATGGCAGCCGCAAAGTATCCGTATATCCGCGGCGCGATGGGCTGCTGGTGCAGGCCCAGGCAGAGGGCGACTTCAACAACGACAAGGAGAATCTGGACCCTACGGAATCCATCTCGGCAGTTGAACGTCTCGCGGAAATCGTGCTTGAGATGAAGATGAAAGCCTGAACAGACAAG
Source organism: Klebsiella pneumoniae (assembly GCA_945877175.1). GTDB lineage: Bacteria > Pseudomonadota > Gammaproteobacteria > Pseudomonadales > Pseudohongiellaceae > UBA5078. Next base: position 7,848 of record CAMCRC010000026.1, read on the forward strand.
CCCCTCTCTTCGCCGAAGCGACACTTCTGGGCTATGCTTGCGACTTCGAACGGGCAACCGTTCATCGCCGTGCGCCAGTACTGCCAGCCCCCTGGCATCGCGCGACCTCAGGAGAACACACATGCAGACTCTCCAACTTGGCGGCCCGCTGGTCAGCGTCGCCTGGCTGGCCTCGGCGCTGGGCCACGCGGCAGTCGAAAGCACGGACCTTGTGGTGCTGGACGCCAGCTGGCACCTGCCCACGGCGGGCCGGGATGGCGAGGCCGAGTGGCAGCAGGAGCGCATCGCCAATGCCCGCTACTTTGATTTCGACAAGCGCATCTGCGACCGCGACTCGGCCCTGCCCCACATGATGCCGGACGCGCAGTTGTTCACCACGGAAATGCGTCGCCTGGGCGTCAACAAGGACAGCATCGTGGTGATCTATGACGGCGTCGGCATCTTCTCGGCACCGCGGGCATGGTGGATGCTGCAGGCAATGGGACACAGCCAGTGCGCTGTGCTTGATGGCGGATTGCCGGCGTGGAAACGCGCTGGTCATGCCGTGGCAACGGAGCCGGAGAAGACTGGACCCAATGCCGCAACAGGGGACTTCACGGCGCGTTACCGATCTTCGCTCATCAGCGACTGGCGCGAAGTATTGCTGGCCACGACCGCTGCCGACGCACGCATCCTCGACGCCCGCTCGGCGGACCGCTTCTACGGCCGCGCGCCGGAGCCTCGGCCGGGGCTGCGCGGCGGCCACATGCCGGGAGCTCGCAGCCTGCCTTTCGACCAGCTGATTCGCGACGGGCACTTGAAACCCCTGGACGAACTGAGGGCGTTGCTGGGAGCACAGGTGGTGCCAGGGTCAAGAGTGATCGCAAGCTGCGGTTCGGGCGTCACTTCCTGTGTAATAGCGTTTGCTGCGCAACTGGCGGGATACAAGGATGTGTCGGTCTATGACGGATCATGGGCCGAGTGGGGGGCTGGCGACACTTTACCCGTCGTCACCACCGACTAATCCCCGTATACTCCGATTTCCTGAAAGTCAGCCCGAAACAGACAATCGCGACCATGACAACTGGCAACTCCGACAACACCAGCGCAACAACACTGAACGCTGAGACCAAATCAGCTGGCGCCCCACCCAAGGGCAGCTTCCTGGCCAATCTCGCCTTCAACATCGTCATCCCGGTGTTCATCCTGAGCAAGCTCAGCGGCGCTGACAGTCTTGGCCCGTCACTGAGCATCGTGTTCGCGCTGGCCTTCCCTATCGGCTATGGCCTGTGGGACCTGCGCCAGTCCGGCAAGGTGAACCCCTTCTCCATATTGGGCGTGGTGAGCGTGTTTCTGACCGGCGGCATCAGCCTTCTGCAACTCGACCCGCAATACATCGCCATCAAGGAAGCAGCCATCCCCGCCTGCATCGGTATCGCCGTGCTGTTTACACAGCGCACGCGCTTCCCGCTGGTGAAGACCTTGATTCTGAACGCGCAGCTGGTACGCACTGATGCCTTGTACGAGGCTCTGTCGCAACGCGGCAACACGGCACTGTTCGAGAAGCGCCTCAGCCAGGCTTCGCTGATTGTGGCAGGGAGTTTCTTCGTGTCTTCGACGCTGAATTATCTGCTGGCCAAGATCATTCTGGTCAGCCCGCCGGGCACTACGGAGTTCAGTGAAGAACTGGGGCGCATGACGGCCCTGAGCTACCCGGTGATTGCGCTGCCGAGCATGGTCATCCTGATGCTGGCCATCTGGTTCGTCTTTTCACAGATACGGAAGCTGACGGGCGAAAGCCTCGAAACCTTCCTGGTGGACACCGGCGCCTGATCAGGCACCAGGCTCAGCCCTCAGCGGCGGAATGCCACCAGGTGGTCCATTTCGATATGGATACCGATCTTCTCGCCCTGCGCGTGCCGATGATGGCTGGGCACCAGACTGAGCACATGCGTGCCGTCGGGCATCTCCAGGGTATACAGGTATTGCGAGCCCCGGAACGCCTTGTCCAGTACTTTGGCTGTCTTGGGACTGTCGTCGTCATGAATCACATCGTCAGGGCGTATCAGCACTGACAAGGCAGTGCCCGTCGGAAACCCGTGCAACTCGCCGCCCCCCAGTATCCCAAGGGCAGTCTCCACAAGCTCTTCATCCAGCACCGTGCCATCCAGAAACACGCCTTCTCCCACAAAGTCTGCCACGTAGGCACAGACCGGCTGGTGATAGAGTTCGAACGGCGTGCTCCACTGCAGCAGCTCGCCGGCACGCATCACGCCGATCTCGTCAGCCATGGCGAATGCCTCGTACTGATTGTGGCTCACCAGAATCGCGGTGATACCGTCGTGCTTCAGTACCAGGCGTATCTCGCGGGCAATCTGCTCCCGCAGCTCCACATCCAGACTTGCAAAAGGCTCATCCAGCAACAGAATGCGCGGCTTCGGCGCCATCGCCCGCGCCACCGCCACGCGCTGTTGCTGGCCACCGGACAGCCGGTGCGGAAAGGCATCCAGATACTCGGCAATCTTGAGCATGCTGGCCAGCTCCTGCACGCGGGCGGTGCGCGCGGCAGCGCTCATGCCCTTCAGGCCAAAGCTGATGTTGTCGCGAACGGTAAGATGGGGAAACAAGGCATAGTCCTGAAACACCATGCCGACGTGGCGTTGTTCAACAGGCAGACTGTACTGAGAATTGCTCACGACATTGCCGGCAATCCGGATCTCGCCCTCCAGCGCCGGCTCGAACCCTGCGATTGCACGCAGCAGGGTGGTCTTGCCGCAGCCACTCGGGCCCAGCAGGCAGCCGATCATGCCTTCCTGCAGATGCAGGCTGATGTTGCGGACGATGACGGTACGCTCAAGGGCGACGGACACATTGTTCAGTTCAAGTACGTGAGTCATAACCTGGTCTGGACCGCGAAATGGTCTGGTTGAGAATGATGACGGGAATGATGCCGGCCAGCACGATCATGAGGGCCGTACTGGAGGCTTCGGCCAGCCGCTCCTGATTGGCAAGTTCATAGGTGCGGATGGCGAGCGTGTTGAAATTGAACGGGCGCAGAATCAGGGTGGCGGGCAGCTCCTTGAGCACGTCCACGAACACCAGCAGGCTGGCGGTCAGCAGACTGCCGCGCATGACCGGCACGTGCACGCGCCGCAGAATCTGCAGGGGCCTGAGCCCCATCGAACGTCCCACATCGTCCATGGTCGGCTTGATCTTGCCGAGTCCCGCATCGAGGGTGTTCAGTGCCACCGGCAGGAAGCGCACCAGGTAGGCGAAGACCACTGCCACCAGTGTGCCACTGAGCAGCAAGCCCGTGGAGATATCGAAATTCCTGCGCATCCACGCATCGAGCGTGTTGTCGAACCAGGTGAACGGAATCAGCACACCGATCGCCACGACCGTGCCTGGAATGGCATAACCCAGGCCGAGCACCCGGACCATGCCGCGCAGCGACAGGCTCGGGCGCAGCCGTTTGGTGTAACTGATGAACAAGCCCAGCAACAGGGCGATGACGGCGGTGATGCCAGCCAGTTGCAGGCTGTTGCCGAACATGGTCAGGAAGCCGTCCCGATCGAGCAGATGCCACGTCTCGGTGGACCATTTGAGCAGCTGGAGAAAGGGGATCAGAAAGCCGAACAGCACTGGCACGCTGCAATAAACAACCGCTGCCCACTTCTTCCAGCCTCGCAATTCGATACGAGGCAGGCGCGTGTATTTGTTGCTGGTGTGGTGGTAGCGCGCTTTCTGCCGGGACCAGTGCTCCGCCAGCACCAGAAACAGGATGAACAGCAGCAGCACGGCTGCCAGCTGTGCCGCCGCCGTGCTGCTGCCAAGTCCGAACCAGGTGCGGAACACGCCGGTGGTGAAAACCGAGACCCCGAAGTACTGCACGGTGCCATAGTCCGCCAGAGTCTCCATCAGCACCAGCGACAAACCGGCAATGATGGCGGGGCGCGCCAGCGGAATGGCAACTCGGCGAAACGCCTGAAAGGGGGTGGCACCCAGCGTGCGCGAAACTTCCAGCACACACACGGACTGCTCAATGAAAGCGGTGCGCGACAGCAGGTAGACATAGGGATACAGCACCAGCGAGAGCATGGTGATGGCGCCGCCCAGGCTGCGGATCGAAGGAAACCAGTATTGGTCGAAGCGCAGCGAGAAAGTCTCGCGAATCCATGCCTGTACCGGGCCGCCGACATCCAGCAGACCAGTATAGGTATAAGCAATGATGTAGGCCGGCATGGCCAGCGGCAGCACCAGCGCCCATTCCAGGGAGCGACTGCCGGGGAACTGCGTCATGGTCACCAGCCATGCGGGGCCTATGCCCAGTACCAGCACTATCAGGCCAACCCCCACCATCAGCGTTACCGAGTGCGTGACGTAGTCTCCCAGCACCGTCTCGTACAGGTGTTGCCAGACACCTTCACTGCTGGCGGTAACGGAGGAGAGCACGGTCAGCACAGGCACACTCAGCAGCAGGCACAACAACAGGATGCCCCAGGTGGAGGCATGACTGGGAAACCAGCGCTTCAAAGACGACAAGGCCCCTTCCGGGGCCTTGAGTGTGAGTGTATCCATGGAGAGATCAACCAGAGATTACGGGCTGTTTACTGCCATCCAGCGCGATCCATCACGCGCACGGCTTCGGCATTATGGATGCCGAGTGCATCCAGCGCAATGTCGTCAGCCTTGAAGGTTCCCCAGGATTGCAGCAGCGCGCTGGCGGGCACATCGGCGCGTACGGGATACTCATTGTTGGTTTCGGCGTACCAGGCCTGGGCCTCTTCGCTCACCAGAAACTCGATCAGTTTGACGGCAGCATCGCGGTTCTTGGCGGCTTTGGTGACTGCGGCACCGCTGACGTTGACGTGCGCACCATTGCCCTGCTGATCAGGGAAGAACACGGCGACTGACTCGGCAGTTTCGCGCTCTGCAGCGTCCGGAGACTGCAGCATGCCCGCAAGGTAGTAAGTATTGCTGATCGCCAGCTGACATTGACCGATGGCGACAGCGCTGATCTGATCGCGGTCACCACCCTGGGGCGGACGTCCGAAATTGGCAGCGAACCCTGTGGCCCAGGCTTGTGTTGCCTCGACGCCGTTGTGTCCGATCATGGACGCCACGAGCGACTGGTTGTAGATGTTGGAGGAAGAGCGGACACAGATCTTGCCGGCCCACTTCGGGTCAGCCAGATCAGCATAGGTGGACAGGTCATCCGGGCTTACACTGGCCTTGTCGTAAATCACCACGCGGGAGCGCACGGAGACGCCAAACCACTCGCCGTCGGTATCGCGGTACTGTGCGGGAATCACACTGCTTAGCACATCGGAGGTGACGCTCTGCAGCAGTCCGGCTTCCTTGGCGCGATAAAGACGGCCCACATCGACAGTCAACAGCAGGTCTGCCGGCGAATTGGCTCCCTCAAGTTCCAGACGCTGAGTCAGCTCGTCAGCACCGCCGGTCACCAGATTGATGGTCACACCCGTGCGCTCGGAGTAAATGTCGAGAATCGGCTTGATCAGATTCTCTTCACGCGCGGAGTAGATATTGACTTCATCGGCCTGGGCAGCAGTGCCGCAGAGCACCAGCAGGGACAGAGACAGCTTCTTGAACATGGCACAACTCCTGATCGCAGATTCGGTAAGACTTGCAAACTTGCTTAGATGATAATTGATCTCATTTAGGTTTGCAATCGGTCAGACCAGCAACCGTTGGCTGCGACATGTGAGAGAATAGGGCGTGACGGAGCACCTCAAGAGTGCGCTAGAATGCCGGGCAACGGCCCGTTCAGGCACAACACACGAACACCGCCGTCAACCCGATCCCATAATAAAAGCGCTCTCAGCACGGCGCGCACAAGGGGCCCACGTCATGTCATCAATCCGCTGCACTCTCGCCAGTCTCGCTCTTGGTCTTGCCGCCTGCTCCGAACCGCCAGCCACCGCCACTGCCACAACTACTACCACCCCTGCGGCCGGCTACAACCTGACGCTGGGAATGAAAGACTTCATGAACCTTGTGCTGGAACCCACTGCCGATGTGCTCTGGGACTCTGCAGGGTGGGTAAACGACATTGAAACTGGCTACCAGGAGTTGTACCCCACGACGGATGCTGACTGGGACATGGTGCGCCAGCGCGCCGCGCAGATCGTCGAGGCCGGCAATGCCCTGGCACTGCCTGGACGCGCCGTCGACAGCGACGCCTGGCTGACCTACTCCAATGCTCTGAGCGCTGCCGGCGCCATGGCAATGGAAGCGGCCGCCGTACGCAACCAGGAAGACTTCTTCCAGGCGGGCGCGCAGATGTACAGCGTGTGCAGCGCCTGTCATCAGACCTACAACCCGGAAATTTCCCGCTTCACGTCAAACTGAGGCGAGTAACGATGCCGTTGCCGGGTCAGCACAGCAAACAGGTCCGTCTGGTGGTTGGCGCACTGTGGATAGTTGCCGTATCACTTTGGGCCGGCTCCGCCTGGTCGCACACCATCGCCGGCAGCAATGCCGTATTCGTGCAGGGCATAGACGGTCCAGCCATTGCCGCCTTCATCTATCTGGGCGCCAAACACATGGTCACCGGCTACGACCACCTGCTGTTTCTGTTTGGAGTGCTTTTCTATCTGGCGCGCCCGCTGCAGGTGGTGCAGTACGTCACGCTGTTCGCCCTCGGACACAGTCTGACTCTGCTCGGTGGCGTACTGTTGTCCCTGCAGGTCAACGCGGCTCTGATCGATGCAGTCATCGGCTTCTCAGTCATCTACAAAGGATTCGAGAACATGGGTGGCTTTCGCACCCTTGGCATCCCGACTCCCAACCCGCGCGTGGCTGTTTTTGTGTTCGGCCTTTTCCATGGCCTGGGACTGGCAACACGCCTGCAGGCATTCGAGCTGAATCCCAATGGCCTGCTGAGCAATCTCCTGAGCTTCAACGTCGGGGTTGAGATTGGCCAGATAATGGCGCTGACAGCCGTGTTTCTGTTGCTGAGCCTGTGGCGTCAGTCACCCGGATTCGGGCGCCACGCGTTCATCACCAACACCTTGCTGATGGGCGGCGGAATGCTGTTGGTCGGCTATCACCTCAGTGCATGGATTTCAGGAAACGGTGTCTGATCACCGTACAGGAGACGCACATGAACGATCACACGCCGCAGGGCGACACCCCGACACCCCGCTCGCTGGCGCTGGCTGGTGGCATTGCCGCGGTTCTGGCTTCGGCAGTTCTGGTAGTGGCAGTGTTGCCTGCCGAATTCGGCATTGATCCGCTGGGAACAGGCAGAGCGCTGGGGCTCCTGGCCCTGGGCAATGCTGAGGAAAGCCCGCTGGAGAGCCGCGATGCATTGCATGCCACAGACAGCGCCGAATTCGTACTCGAACCCTTCCAGTCACTGGAATACAAATATCACCTGGCAGAAGAGGCAACGCTGGTCTATTCGTGGGATGCCAGCAGTGCGCTGGTGTTCGACATGCATGCAGACCCGGAGGGGTTGGAAGGCGAGGAATTCGTGGAGAGTTTCGAGCAGGCCACCGGCACGCGCCGCTCAGGCACTTACCACGCGCCCTTCACGGGCATCCACGGTTGGTTCTGGGAGAATCGCAGTTTCGAAGTTGTCACGCTGCGCATAGAAGCGGCGGGGTTTTTCGATGCTTCGGTGATATTCCGGGACGGCGGCACCTTTGACCGCGTCCCGGAACCGGCATTCGAGTAAGCGCTGCTCAGCGCTGCTCGTCGGGGTCGGTGCCGTCGGTGGGTGCACCGGTGCCTGAAGAACCCATGAACAGCTTGCGGCCGTCCGGGAACGTGATGTCACGGCCATTGCCTCGGCAGGAAGGCGTGCACAGACGATCCTTGCTCTGGTAGCCCGTCACCACTATCTCAGTGCCCAGCTGCAGGGAATCGCGATTGATGCCACGACGCAGCAAAGTGTTGGGCGTGCCGCCCTCCACCATCCAGGCCTGCTGGGTACCGTCTTCGGCAGTGTGATTCAGGTGAATCCACGAATGTGGGTTGATCCACTCCACGCGCGTGATCGGGCCACGCAGCGCGATTGGCAGATTCGCATCGAACTCTGCTGAAAACGCGTGGTGCGCAGAGGCCGGCATCGACACTGCGACCAATGCTCCGGCCACCGCTGCGGCCGCCAACAAACTCTTCACTGTCATTTTTCTACCCTCTGGCATTGTCTTGGTTTATTCGTTTCAGCCGTCGACATCTTCCCCGAACAACTCGGCCTCACGTCCTTTTCTGTACTTTCCGTACATCAATTCTTCCACAAACTCCACGCACTTGAATTGCGGGAGCTCAAAGCCTTGTTCAAGTCTTCTGTAAATCGGCATGCTGATGGTCCATGGCCGCTCGAACAGGTCCGGATCTTCCATCGTGGCCTGATACTGAATGACGTTGGCGCTCTCCATGGTGTAGCGCTCTGTCACCTTCAGCTTGTAGGTGTGGTAATTGCCCGCTCGGTCGAACCAGGAGCGGTCATCCAGACCTGTCACTTCAACCACAAACGTGTCGCCATCCCAGTACCCGTAGGACTGTCCCATCCAGGCATCCAGCGGGGGCGGGCCCGGGTCTTCCAGGTAGATGTTGCGGACGGCACCGGCGAAGGAATAGGCGATGAACATGGCCTCTTCACTCTGGAACACCTGGAACGGATGGGGGACGTACGTGGCACGCGGAACGCCCGGCATGAAGCACTTGATTTCGGGGTCGCTGCTCACCCAGTTGGTCTGATTCTCCAGTCGGCGTGCAAGAGCCTCGGGCTTGTAAGGAATCACACCCCCTTCCACAACGCTGAAACTGGCGGGGACAGCCCCCACAGCTCCCATCGCCACGATCTCCGGTGCAGGCACTGGCACGAAATCCCCTGGCACCAAGGCATGGGCGGCTTTCGCCGGAGCGGCTTCAAGATTGTTGTTGGCGGTACTGAGCACCTGCCAGATGCCATTGAAATCGGGCTTCCCACTGGGCGTGCGGGGAATAGCGGACGCAGGTGCCTGCTGCACCGGGGCTGCGGCTGCTTCCACGCCTGGCTGTGGATCTGCCGGGGCACAGGCTGCGCAACTGAGGATGACTGCAGCTGCAAGCAACAGCCGCTTTTCTTGTTGTGATGTCATGGAATGACGCCTCTTTTTGTGAGGCGATATAAACACCTGCAGATTGTACGTGTCAAGCCGGTGGAGATGCGGCAAAAAGTCTCAAAATGGTCAGTCGCCAGACGAGTAGTGGCAGTGAACTACACTGCCACGCTCCCAATCGACTGGATTGGACTTCAATTCGCCTTGCGGCCGACGAAGGTACCTTCGGCCATGCCACTCAAATCCAGGCTGCCTTTGATGGTGCCATCCTCCTGCAGGGTCCCTTTGTAGGTGATCGAGCCGGCATCAACAACCAGAACGAACTGGAAGTCGTTGCCAGTGGCAGTCCCGGTGAAGTCGGCGTCGCCGATCTGGCCGGTGTAATGGCCGGCAATAGTGCCGTCGCTGCCCTGGGTCATGGTGACGGCAGCAACGCCGTTCTGCCCCATCACTTCGACGGCAAAACTCCAGCTACCGCTGACATCTGCACTGGCGAGCGACGAGGCCAGCAGCAAGCAGGCACAAGCGGCCCTGGAAATGGTGTGAAAAGTCTTCTTGAACATGGTGTAACTCCCCCCTGGGGTCAGCGTGTGAATCGAGAAAGAGCACGCACTCCTCGTCAGCAGAGGCAGCGCGATGCGGGCGACAAAGTAACACGCAAGACTTCAAAGCGACCAGCCATGCCGGCTGATTTCACCCTGATTTCTGCACCGTCCGTCTACAGGCGGAAGTCAGAGCGGGTTTGCTGTGGCACGGCTACGATACCAGCCGGCAATGCTGTAGCGGTCACGGCGGGCGACGCAGACTTCATGGGGGACCTCTTCGCTCAGGAAGACGACCAGCGTGCCCGCCAGCGGCAGAACCGTCTGCAGCGCTTGTTCTCCTTCGGCGTCGTAGATCACCAGCTCGCCTCCGTCTGTCACTCCCCAGTCCGCATTGAAGTAGGCCACCACGGACAACACACGTTTGGTGGCTGCTTGGGCGTCAGCATCCCTGAAGGCATCGAGGTGCTTCCTGTAGCAAGCCCCGGGCGCATAGTGAGCGAAGTGACTCTCGAAGCTGTCGAGCCCCATGAACAAACGACGATTCAAGAAGAGGCGCAGCGCGTCAGCCCATTGCAGCCAGGCTTGCTCTGCGGGGGTAGTACCGGCAATCCATTGAATGTTGTCACCGCGAATTTCCGGAGCCAGCAGATGCTCGTGCTGACGTCCGACGCCAGCAGGGTTGAACTGCGCGGCTGAAGCAGCAAAGTCCTGCTGGGCCAGTGCAGCAGTCATGGCAGGGGAAAAGGCGTCAGGAATCACGCACCATGCCTGTGTGCGCAGCACTTCGGCGATGTGCTCGAAAACTCTGTCCGCGGTGCCTTCAGACTCGGATTTCATGGCTACGGGTGTCATGGGGCGATCCGTCCCGTCTGGTTCAGGACTTCTTGCGAAAGACCCGCGACTTGCGCGGACCCAGCGGAATACCGTTTTTCTTGATGCGCGGGCCCGCAGGCTTGCCAGTGGTTTCGGGCACTGCAATTTCCGGCGCTGCCGACTCTTCCACCGGCGCGGCATCGGCACCGCTCTGCGAAGCTTCCGCCTTCTTCACCCGCATGCGGCTGCCCTTCAGCTCGTGGTTGTTGAGCGCGCGAATCGCCGCCTTGGCTTCGTGGGGCACTGGCATGTTGGCAAAACCGAAGCCTTTGGAGCCCCCAGTCACAGCGTCCATGACGATGGTGCAGGACTGCACCCGCCCATGCTCGGCGAAGAGTGCCATCAGCTCTGGTTGGGTGATGTCTCGGGACAGATTGCGGATGAGAATTTTCAAAGGGGTACCTGGTAGTGGCGAAAGCGGCGGCAAGATACTGCAAATCCGATGGTCAGTCTAACAAGGCAGCGGAAAATAAGCAGTAGTCGCTCGAGGCGGGGTCCTCTATAATGCGCCGCTCTCGCAAATACCTCTTTTTCTGCCCTGTGTGCCTGCGTGGCACTTCGCTGAACGGATACCGCCTTGATCACTGCCTCGAATATCACCATTCAGTTTGGTGCAAAACCATTGTTTGAAAATGTCTCGCTGCGCTTTGGCAACGGCAATCGCTATGGTCTGATCGGCGCCAACGGCTCCGGCAAGTCCACCTTCATGAAGATTCTGAGCGGCGAACTGCAGCCCTCCGCAGGCAACGTCAATGTGGACGCCGATGAACGCGTGGGCATACTGCGTCAGAACCAGTTTGCATATGAAGAATTCTCGGCAATTGACACAGTGATCATGGGCCACGACAAGCTGTGGAAGATCAAACAGGAAAAAGATCGCATTTACGATCTGCCCGAGATGTCGGAAGACGATGGCATGCGCGTGGCGGAACTGGAAATTGAATTCGCCGAACTCGATGGCTATTCCGCAGAGTCCAGCGCCAGCGAGCTGCTGCTTGGACTGGGCATTCCACTGGAACAGCATTACGGGCCCATGAGCGCCATTGCTCCGGGCTGGAAGCTGCGCGTGCTGCTGGCACAGTCGTTGTTTGCTGACCCGGACATCATGCTGCTGGACGAGCCCACCAACAACCTGGACATCAATGCCATTCGCTGGCTTGAGGGCATCCTCAACCAGCGCGAATGCACCATGATCATCATCTCCCACGACCGCCACTTCCTGAACAGTGTCTGCACGCACATGGTGGATGTGGACTACGGCGAGCTGCGCCTCTACCCGGGCACCTATGACGATTTCATGATTGCCTCGACCCAGGCGCGCGAACGCATCCAGGCCGACAATGCCAAGAAGAAGACCCAGATTTCCGAACTGCAGTCCTTCGTGAGCCGCTTCTCCGCAAACGCTTCCAAGGCCAAGCAGGCGACGTCACGCGCCAGGCAGATCGAGAAGATCAAGCTGGAAGACCTCAAGCCTTCCAGCCGCGTCAGCCCCTTCATCCGCTTTGAACAGGAAAAGAAACTGCACCGTCAGGCGCTGGAGCTCGGCAAGCTGACCCTGGCTTACGGCCACAATGTGTTGCTGAAGAATCTCAGCCTGATGGTCGAGGCCGGCGAGCGCATGGCCATAATCGGACCGAACGGTATCGGCAAGACCACCCTGCTGCAGGCCATTACCAGCCACTTCGGCAAGGGTGCAGACGAGTCGCTCAGCGGCACGGTGAAGTGGGCAGAGAATGCCGCGCTGGGCTACTACGCCCAGGACCACAATCACGAATTCGCAGAAGATGTGAATCTGTTCGAGTGGATGAGTCAGTGGGGCAAGCCAGGCGACGATGAGCAGGTCATCCGCGGCATCCTCGGCAAGATGCTGTTCTCCAAAGAGGACAGCAACAAGAAAGTGAAGGTGATCTCCGGTGGCGAGAAGGGTCGCATGCTGTTCGGCAAGATGATGCTGCAGAAGCCGAACGTGCTGGTAATGGACGAGCCCACGAACCACCTGGACATGGAGTCCATCGAGGCGCTCAACCTGGCCCTGGAGAACTATCCTGGCACGCTGATCTTCGTCAGCCACGACCGGGAGTTCGTCTCCTCGCTTGCCACCCGCATCCTTGAACTGAGTGCGGACGGCGTCAACAACTTCAAAGGCGATTACGACGAGTACCTGCATCAGCTGGGAGTGGAATGATGTCCACGCCTGCAGAGCCGGCAGTCAGCGCCACTGGCACGGGTTTCAGCACGCTGCCACTGCCGCCCGCGCAGCTGCAGAATCTGACCGACATGGGTTATCTGCACATGACGCCAGTGCAGGCGCTGAGCCTGCCAATGGCGCTGCAGGGCAAGGATCTGATTGCCCAGGCCAAGACCGGCAGCGGCAAGACAGCCGCCTTCGGCATTGCGCTGCTGGAGCGTCTGAATCCCCGCGATTTCGGGACGCAGGCACTGATTCTGTGCCCCACCCGGGAGCTCTGTACCCAGGTGGCCACCGAAATTCGCAAACTTGCCCGCTACCTGCCGAACATCAAAGTGGTGGTGCTGTGCGGCGGCCAACCCCTCGGTCCGCAGATTGCTTCTCTGGAACACGGCGCACACATCATCGTGGCTACGCCGGGAAGGCTGCGTGATCACCTGGAAAAGCAGACCTTGTCGATTGCCCGCGTGAACACGCTCGTTCTGGACGAGGCAGACCGCATGCTCGACATGGGTTTTTCCGAAGACATCGGCTTCATCATCGGCAACACGCCTCCCTCGCGACAAACCCTGTTGTTCTCGGCGACATTTCCCGCGGACATCGTGGCCATGAGCGCGCAGTATCAGCGCTCCGCCGAACAGCTCAGCGTGGAAACTCAGCATTCGGAAACCACGATCGCGCAGCAGTTCTACTGCGTTGGCAGCACGGACAACGAAGAGCGTCGCGTGGCTGCAGTGCTCACCCTGCTGCGGCACTTTCAGCCGGCGGCCTGCGTGGTGTTCTGCAACACCCGTCAAGGCTCCGTGGATGTAGCGCGCTTTCTCAGCCAGCGCGGGGTGCCCGCCCTGCCACTGCATGGCGAACTTGAACAGCGCGAGCGTGACCAGGTGCTGATTCAGTTCCGCAATGGCAGCGCGCCGGTATTGGTGGCAACGGATGTCGCCGCACGGGGTCTGGACATCGAAGAGCTGCCGCTGGTGATCAACGCCGATCTGCCCCGCGACCTGGATGTTTATACCCATCGCATCGGCCGAACAGGCCGTGCCGGATTGAGCGGTGTGGCAGCAAGTCTGTTTTTCGAGAATGAACGGTTCAGAGTGGATGCCCTGCGCGAGCGCGATGCCCACACGGCAGGCGCACCCATTCAGGCGATCGGCATGGTGAAGGAGTCGGCCCGCTCAGCAGTGACGAAAAAGCAGACGCTGGACATCGGCGGCGGGCGCAAGAACAAGCTGCGCCCCGGCGACATCCTGGGCGCGCTGACTGCCGAGAATGGCATTCCCGCGACTGCCATCGGTCGTATCGATATCCTTGAGCATGCCAGCTATGTCGCCATCGATGCAGAATGGGTGCAGAAAGCAATGCAGCAACTGGAGACCCGCCGCATCAAGGCTCAAAAGTTCAAGATCAGACGGCTTGGCCCGGCGCAGCGGGATGGCGACTGACGCCATCAGGAGCTCCGGCATGTCTGCGAGACCCTTCTGCCCGCTTTGCCAGCGCCCTCTGCCGTCCTGTTATTGCCTGCACGTCCCGCGCCTGCACAATCGCTGGCCAGTACGAATTCTTCAACATCCACAGGAAGCGGCCCACGCACTCGGTACGGCTCGAATCGCAGCGCTTGGCCTGAGCGACTGCGTGCTGAGCACAGGCAATACTCCGGACGCTGCGCTGCTCCAGCTGGAGGATTGCGTTGTCCTCTATCCGGGTGAGGGCAGTCAACCACTGTCCCGGTTGCGATCAGGACCTGTCACAGGGCTGTTGTTTCTCGATGGCACCTGGCGCAAGAGCAAGCGCATGCTGCTTGAGTCACCCGCGCTTGCCGCGCTGCCTCGCTATCACCTTGAAAGCCCGGAACCCACCCGCTACCGCATACGTCGTGAACCACGGGCACACGCGATCTCGACGCTGGAAGCCATCGTGCAGTCACTGGAATTTCTGGAAGGGGCGCCCGGCCGCTACGCCGGGCTGCTGACCGTCATGGACATGCTGGTGGACGAGCAGATCCGCCATATGGGTGAAGACGTCTACCAGAGGCGCTATCTCAAAGCAGAGACAGAATCGCCGCAATCCCGCCACCTATCAGCAGAATCAGAATCGGCAGAACGCTCAGACCGAACCCCAGGCCCCGACGCGCCGGATCACTGATGTAGGCCCTCAGGTAAATGGCACGACCAATCACATAAACGAAGCCGATGCCGGCCCCAAGATCAGGGCGCACCCAGTAGCCAAACAACACGATGGCGGGGATGAACATGATCATCAGCTCCAGCGTATTCTGGTGCACGCGATAATAGCGCTCGAATACCGGGTGTCCGGTGATCGCCGGGGCATGCACATTGAACTTGCTGCGTGCGCGCCCCACCAGAAGGCCGAACGCAAAGTACTGCAACAGGGCAAGCACGATCACGATCGCTACATATTCCATTTCTTACTCCCCTTGAGACGCGGCGCTGACAGCGCCGTGTTCGTTGGCCTGCGACTGACTGCTTTTGATGATCTGCTTGCCATAAAACAGCGACTGCATGTCAACTCCCTTGCCCGGCAGTGCCAGAAAGTTGCGCGATAAAATCTCGAAGTCTCCGGTGGCGAAAAGGTGCCACATCTCCATGAATTCGCTTTCAGAATTGTTGTCGCGCAGTTCGCGGTTGTTCTCGGCGAGCGGAGCAAATGCGCCGGTCTCTTTTGTGTGCATCGAGTGAAGGCTTGTTCTTGTGATTGTCCATCCCCTTGAATCCTGCCTTTGCGAAACGTCGGGTAGATTACTTCGCGCCCCAGGATGGGTCAACGAATATGCCGGGGCGCTTTGCTATTGGCAGGCAGAATAGTGATAATTGCCCGCCTCTTGAACCGCCCTGCAATCGTCCAGGAACTCCCGCCATGAGCAAGAAACCGGATCCCGTCTTCAATTTTGAAGAATCCCTTGCCAGCCTTGAAAGTCTTGTAACAGCCATGGAAGAGGGCGAGCTGAGTCTTGAAGAATCCCTGCAAGCCTTTGAAAAAGGCATCCGCCTGACGAGGGAGTGCCAGAGCGCCCTGCAAAAGGCAGAACAGAAAGTCCAGATACTGATAGCGGAGAACGGCGCGCCTGAAGCGCTCGACCTCGAAGGTGAAGCCTCCGACACGGGACGCCAGCACGCATGAGCACGAGCACTGTCGACCAACTCCCGCTCGACGCCTTCATGAACCTTTGCCGGGAGCGCGTGCAGCGCGTACTCAAGACACAGCTGGAAACGCTGCCGGGACCCGCCACGCGACTGCGCGACGCCATGCTCCACGCCAGCCTGCTGGGAGGCAAGCGGGTACGCCCAGTGCTGGCCTATGCCAGCGCCCAGGCCGTGGGCGGCACGCTGGAGGCCGCCGACATGGCCGCCTGTGCCACCGAATTGGTGCACTGTTACTCGCTTGTACACGACGACCTGCCGGCGATGGACGATGACGATCTGCGCCGCGGCAAGCCCACGGTGCACATCGCTTTCGACGAAGCCACTGCCATCCTCGCCGGCGATGCCCTGCAGGCACTGGCATTTCGCCTGCTCAGTGATCCGACACTGCATCCGGCAGCGCCCGTGACCAGCCTGCGCATGATCAATCTGCTCGCAGCAGCGGCTGGCTTCGAAGGCATGGTCTCAGGGCAGTCGATCGACTTCGAGGCCACCGGGAGAAGCGTCTCACTGCAAGACCTGCAGACCATGCACAGTCTGAAGACGGGTGCCCTGATCTCCGCCAGCGTGCTGCTGGGTGCCCTGACGACAGAGAAGGCCACGGACATGCAGCTGTCTGCACTGGGTCGCTATGCCGAATGCATCGGTCTGGCCTTCCAGGTGCAGGACGACATTCTCGATGTCGTCAGCGATACGGCGACACTGGGCAAAACGCAGGGGGCAGACCAGGCCATGAACAAGCCTACCTATGTCTCCTTGCTGGGTCTGGACGCTGCACGGAGCAAGGCACAGGACCTCTGCGATTCAGCCCTTGCCGCTCTGACGGGATTTGACGGCCGCGCCGACGCGCTGCGCCAGATTGCCCGCTACATCGTGGAAAGGCAGCACTGATCCCTTGATTTGACGCTTCAGAGTCATTCCTTTAAGTTAGCCCAACCTTTTTTGTGACAGGTCCGACCATGCTTGACGAAATCCCCCTCACACGCCCGGAAACACCTTTGCTCGACCTAGTCCAGAACCCGGCCGATCTGAGGAATTTCGAACCAGCACAGCTCAAGGACCTGGCCCGTGAAGTGCGCAAATTCCTGTTGTATTCAGTCGGCCAGACGGGCGGACATTTCGGAGCCGGACTTGGCGTGGTCGAGCTGACCATCGCGCTGCATTACGTATTCAATACGCCTGACGACCGCCTGGTATGGGACGTCGGCCACCAGACTTACCCGCACAAGATTCTCACGGGCCGGCGCGAACGGATGCTGAGCATGAGGCAGGCTGGCGGGCTCGCCGCGTTTCCGTCCCGGGATGAAAGCGAGTACGACGCTTTCGGCGTAGGACATTCCAGCACCTCCATCAGCGCGGCTCTGGGCATGATGATCGCCGCGCGCGAACAAGGCATTGACCGGCGCACGGTGGCCATCATCGGTGACGGTGCAATGACGGCAGGCATGGCGTTCGAAGCACTCAATCACGCCGGCGACATTGACGAGAATTTTCTGGTGATTCTCAACGACAACAACATGTCGATATCGAAGAACGTCGGGGGCCTGTCCAGCTACTTCGCACGCATGTGGGCCAGCCGCCCCTACAACTTCATTCGTACCGGCGGCAAGCGCGTGCTGGCGAAAATTCCTCCTGCCCTCAAGGCCGCGCACCGCGCCGAAGAATACATGAAAGGCATGGTGTCTCCCGGCACGCTGTTCGAGGAAATCGGCTTCAACTACATCGGGCTGGTCGATGGTCACAACACCCTCGAACTGATCGAAATTCTCACCAATATAAAACAGCTGCGCGGCCCCCAGCTGCTGCACATCGTGACCCAGAAGGGCAAAGGCTATACGGCTTCCGAGAACGATCCGTTCGGAATGCATGCCATGAACAAGATTGAACCCAAGGTGAGCACGCCAGCCGTTCGCAAGGTAGATACACCTGGTTATTCTGCTGTATTTGGCGAATGGCTCTGCGACATGGCGGCCGCAGATCCGCTGCTGGCGGCCATCACGCCGGCCATGAGCACGGGCTCGGGCATGGACGGGTTTGCCGAGCAGTTTCCCCGGCAGTTTCACGATGTGGCAATTGCCGAACAACATGCTGTGACGCTGGCTGCGGGCATGGCCTGTGACGGACTCAAACCGGTTGTCGCCATCTACTCGACGTTTCTGCAGCGCGGCTACGACCAGCTCATTCACGATGTGGCGCTGCAGAATCTTGATGTGTTGTTCGCCATTGATCGCGCCGGGCTGGTGGGCGAAGACGGCCCCACCCACGCAGGCAGTTTCGATCTGGCATTCCTGCGCTGCATTCCTCACATGGTGATCATGGCGCCGAGCAATGAGAATGAAGCACGGCAGATGCTCTACACCGGATACCTGCACAAAGGTCCGGCGGCTGTGCGCTACCCCCGGGGCAAAGGGCCGGGCGCTGCCATCAGCAAGACAATGCAGGCCCTGCCCATCGGCAAAGGACTGCAACGGCGTCGCGGACATACCGTTGCGATACTGGCTTTTGGCAGCCTCGTCAGCAGCGCCATGGCGGCAGCCGAAGTTCTGGATGCCACGGTCATCGACATGCGTTTCGTGAAACCGCTGGATGAAGACATGATTGGCGAGATGGCCACCCGCCATCACCTGCTGGTCACGCTGGAAGAACATACCGTGATGGGTGGCGCAGGCTCAGCCGTGAATGAATTTCTGCTGCGCGAAGACTATCGCGTGCCCGTACTGAACCTCGGGCTGCCAGACAGTTTCCTGAGCCATGGCAAAGTGCCGGACATGCTCGCGTCAGTGGGTCTGGACAAGGATTCTGTCGTGGCAGCCATTCGCACCAAGTTGCAGAAATGCAAGATTCAATCAGAGGCTGTGTAGATTGCGCGATGCCTGCACGGTTGACGTGACAGGGGACCGGTGCGTAGACTTGCGCGCATCGTTGGTCCGCGTCTCTGACCCTTCAACGATACTCAACAATTGTTCTGGTGTTTTCCGCTGCTCTCTGGCGGACGACTTGAATGGGAAGCTGGTTAGACTCCAGCGCTGCCCCCGCAACGGTAATGATCCACAGGTGTTGCCACCTGTCTCATGAGCCCGATACCAGCCAGACAATGCTACGCAGATGAAGCGGAGGGCTCCATCGGTGGTCGGTTCAGTCGCCCGGATTCCGTCCGGCATCGATTTTTTCCTTCCGCTCCCCCTCCCTCATGAAACTTTTTTCATTGAGGATTGCCCATGAAACACCGTACTCTTCTGGCGCTGGCCTGTACCACAGGTGCCACGTTATCGCCTTCTAGCTCTGTGCTTGCACAGGAATCCACTCCGCAGGAAATCGTCATCACCTCGAGCCGTATCGAAACGCCACTGCGGCAGATCGGCACCTCTGTATCTGTCATGACAGCCGACGAGATCGCGGCGCGCGGCAGCAGTTCGCTGCTCGACATCCTGCGCGCCATGCCCTCTGTCAGCGTGGGCAATTCCGGCGGTGCCGGGCAGATCAGCAATCTGCGCATACGCGGCGAAGAGGGCTACCGCACGCTCACGCTGCTTGACGGGATGAAGCTGTCAGATCCCAGCGTTACCCAGGTGCAGCCCCAGCTGGAGCACCTGCTCAGCAGCGGCATTGAGCGCATCGAAATACTGCGCGGGCCGCAGGGCCTGCACTACGGCGCGGATGCCGGTGGCGTGGTCAGCATCAGCACGCGCCAGAGCAGCACCGATCTGCGAGCACATGCTGATGCGATGACGGGCGCGTTCGGCACTCGCCAGTACACTGCCAACATGAGTGCCGGCAACGCGATCGGTGACTTCTTCGTATCCGCTGCCGATTACCGCACCGATGGGTTCAATACGCGCAAGGCAGATACGCTGCTGCGGGACAGGGATGGCTATGACAATACCTCACTGCACGGCCGTTTCGGCCTGCAGGCGAACGAAGCACTGCGCATCGAACTGGTGCTGCGCGACGTCACCGGCGATTCGGCGTATGACAGTTGCTATCATCCCGTGGATTTCTCCACCATCCATGACTGCGATGCCGCCTTCGAGCAACAGGCGTCGCGTCTGTCGGCCGAGTACACGGCCGAATGGGGCACGCAGTCGCTGGCCCTGGGCAACACCCGGACAGCGCGCGAGAACTTCGCGCTGGGCCGCTCCTCCTATGCATCCTCCGGCGAACTGGAGCGCGTGGAGTACATCGGCACCCTGACAGCCTTCGACAGCTTCCAGCTGGTGTACGGCGCAGACGTGGAAGAAGAAGACAACAACGGCGACACGCGCACGCAGACCGGGGTGTACCTGGAGTACCTCAGCCGCTTCTCGGACACGCTGTTCCTCACGGCGGGCGTGCGCCACGATGACAACGACGACTTCGGCCGGCACACCAGTGTGCGCATCAGCGCCGCTCGCCTCTTCGCGCTGGCGGATGCCAGCGAAGTAAAACTGCGCGGCAGTGTCGGCACAGGCTTCCGCGCCCCCAGCCCCTATGAATTTGCCTACAACAGCGGGCCTTTCGCCTCGGCGCCGGCGTCCTCCACTGTGTTGAGCGAGGAGCTCAGTGCGGGCTACGAGCTGGCTGTGGAATACCGCAGTCCTTCCGGTCTGGAACTGGAAGCCGTGTACTTCGATCAGCAGATCGAGGACGCCATCTATTTCGACCTGGCCGGCTACAGTGGCTATCTGCAGGACATCGGCGAGAGTGATTCCGACGGCCTGGAACTGGCCGCCCGCGTGCCGCTGGCGCAGCAGTGGCTGGTGGAGGCCAACTACACCTGGAACCGCACGCGACAGCCCCAGGGCGGACAGCGCCTGCGCCGCCCGGAAGACATGGCGAATCTTGGCGTGGAGTGGGGCAGCCGCGACGATCGGCTGAAGCTCGCGGGCTTCTACCGCCAATCCCTCGACGCGGTAGACTCTCTCAATGGCACTCCCATCGCGCTGGATGATTACGCGGTGGTGGATCTCTCGGCGCGCTATACCCTGCTGCAGGGGCTCGAAGTCTATGCGCGGCTGGAGAACGCCGCGGACGCAGACTACGAGGAAGTGCTGGGTTACAACGTCGGCGGCCGCGCAGGCCATGTCGGCATCCGCTTCAACTACTGACGGGACACAAGCGCATGGATTCGAATGCAGATCGCAACGTCCGGCACAAGCGTGCCATGCAACGCAAGAAGGCGCTGGTGGATGCGCGCATCGCGGCCGCCACCGTGGACAAGGGCCTGCTGCTGGTGCTGACCGGCAACGGCAAAGGCAAGAGTTCGTCAGCATTCGGCATGCTGGCGCGCAGCGTCGGCCATGGCCTGCGCTGCGGCGTCGTGCAGTTCATCAAGGGGCAGTGGGAGTGCGGGGAACATCTGTTGTTCCACAATCATCCCCTGGTGGAATTCCATGTCATGAACACCGGATTTACCTGGGAGACACAGGACCGCGAGAAGGACATTGCGGCGGCCCGTGCCACATGGGTACATGCCGCCGCACTGCTGCGCAATTCTGACGTAGAGGTGATACTGCTGGACGAACTGACCTATATGCTGACCTACGGGTATCTGGACGCCGCTGAAGTGATCGCCGCATTGCAGGGGCGTCCACCACAGCAACATGTGATCGTCACCGGCCGCAATGCCAGTGATGCGCTGATTGCGCTGGCTGACACCGTCAGCGAGGTGCAGGATACCAAACACGCGTTCAACAACGGCGTGCGCGTGCAGAAGGGAATCGACTACTGATGCGTGCCTGGCTCGCCGCACTGGCAATCTCGGTCTGTCTGCTGGCGCACAGCGGCGACACTCTGGCACAAGCCATCACTGTGGTGGACGATGATCAGCGCAGCGTCACACTGCAAGGTCCCGCCCGGCGCATCGTCAGCCTGGCGCCGTCGCTGACCGAACTGCTGTTTGTCGCAGGCGCTGGCAACCGCGTAGTGGGCGTGAGTGAGTACAGCGACTTTCCACCTCAGGCGCAGGGCATTCCCATCGTCGGGCGGTTCGATCTGCTGGACATGGAGGCGATCGTCGGCTTCAACCCCGACCTGATCGTGGCCTGGCGCAGTGGCAATCCACGGGCGGCGGTGCAGCGACTCATCGATCTGGGCTTCAATGTCTATGTGGCAGAACCCACAACGCTGGACAGCATTCCGGAACACATCGAGAAGTTCGCCACGCTGGCCGGCACACAGACTACCGGCATGGCCGCGTCCGCGTATTTTCGTGAGCAACTCGGGGTTCTGCAAAGCAAGTACCAGAACAGCGAAAAAGTGTCTGTGTTCTATCAGGTGTGGAACGATCCGCTGATCAGCGTGGGCGGGCAGGAGCTAATCAACGACATCATCACGTTGTGTGGAGGAACAAATATTTTCGGCGACCTTGGCCTCGCGCCCAAGATCAGCGAAGAAGCGGTGCTGCAGCGCGACCCGCAGGCCATCATTGCCAGTGGCATGGATATCGCGCGCCCGGAGTGGCTGGACGACTGGCGGCGCTGGCCACAATTGCAGGCTGTTGCCAACGGCCATCTGTTCTTCATTCCGCCAGACTTCGTGCAGCGGCACAGCCTGCGCGTGCTGAGTGGTGCGCTGCAGATGTGCGCGCACCTGGATATGGTACGCGCACATCCCTGAAACAAGCAGATCAGTGCTGGTGCGCCGCGCCGGCCGCAGTGGCCGGCGCCTGCGTTGAACCTGTCGCCATCATCAGGTGGTGCGGCAGGTGATGATCTCCCAGCACCATGAATCCCATGAAACCGAGAGCGCGTACTTTGTCCACATTGGCCGGGTCTGTGGCATGCACCGTCAGACTCACGCCGTTGTCCAGCAGCGACGTGGTGGCGTGGTATGCAGAATCACTGGCCATCTGCGCGGCATGGGCGGGCACCATACGTTGAATGGCACCGAGCACGTCGCCCGTCCCGGTCACGGTATAGCGCGCACCACCTCTCAGCGAGGCATTGGCAGCCACAGGATTGGAGATGGCCATGAGCCACGAGCCATTCTTCAATTGCACAACACTGGGGTCAGTGACCACCGGCGACCCATCGCTGCTGCCAGCGACTGGCTTGAAAACCGCCTGAGGATCAAAGAAATACACCCCGTCATAAGACCAGGCGCTGTAGATGGTCGAGACCGCCTCCGGATTCGCCTGCCCGAACTGGCCGCGCATGTAGGTCAGCAGATAACGGCCGTCCTGCAACTGCAGGATGTCGGGATCGACCGCGTTGCCGTCGATGATGCCTTCGATGTAGATGGGCTTGCGCTCTGACCACTGTGCCGACTGGGCGTTGAGATCGCTGTAGTAGATGGCATGCATCAGCACATTGTCCGCCGGCGCTACCGGCGCCGCCTAGGTGCCCTTGCCGGACTTGTCTGACGTCACGTTCGACAATCCATTGACGTAATACGCGCGAATTCCCATAGCCCCTCCGCCCAGTGGAATAGAATTTCCAGCGATGCTAGCCAATGGTCTGAGGCATTGCCATTGACGAAATCTGAACGACACCGCCCCGGTTCGCCCGGCTGGCATGTTTGGCACCCGGCCCGTATAATCGCCGCTCCTCGCAAATCGGGCCTATAGCTCAGTTGGTTAGAGCAGCGGACTCATAATCCGTTGGTCCCTGGTTCAAGTCCAGGTGGGCCCACCATATTCCGTTATATATCAATAGCTTGTAAAATTCAGAACGCTCAAAACTTGCTTACACAGTGCTTACACAGTCTGAAAGCTGTGTAAAGCTCTTTGGATTGCTCAAAAGCGTGTTTGAAACGTGGGAACGTCTTTCAAAAGGTCATTGGTTTTGGGGGATTTGACGGCGCGGAGTCTTTTTTTAACACTGTATGTTTTGACGCTAATCACTTGCTGTTGGATTGAGCTCAAAGCATTATTGTAAAAAACAGAAGCGACTACAACTCATGTCCAGCACCATAGACTACTATCACATACTTGGCGTCACGCCATCAGCAGATTTGGCTGTTATCAAAGCTGTCTACAAAGCCTTAGCTCTTAAATTTCATCCTGACAGAAACAAAGAAAGTCCTGATGTGGCTGCCAAGCGAATGTCAGAGATCAATGAAGCCTATTCCGTTCTTTGTGACGAACAAAAACGCGCCGCTTACGACAAGTCTCGTCGTGGATCTTCAGAGCAGGATCAGTTTGATGATCAGGAGGAGTTTGGCGACAAGTTTAGTGATGTCGAAAAACAAATTGAGGCAGATTGGGCTGTTGCTATCAAATATTATCCAGACCTTGATTCAATTCTCGTTACTCTAAACCAAGTTTCAAAAAGCTTGATAATCCCATACAAGCTAACGCTGCTTGAAAAACAGATTTTCGCTCAGCGTCAAACACTTGCTGATCAGATGATAGATGCTTACCTAAAGACATACTTCGGCAGTAATCCAATAATTAAAGATTATGCGATATTACTGCTGAAGAAGGGGCGCAAGGACGCTGCTCTTGAACTCAATAAAGCAGTTAGAGTTCTTGGCAGCGCCATTGATCCCCTCTCCGTAAAATCTAAAATTGAGAATGAGTTTGGGATATT
>CAMCRC010000027.1 GCA_945877175.1 Klebsiella pneumoniae
AGCGATCTCGGCCGCATCATTGGACTCCTGGTTGAAGTCATCCGAGGGGAAGCCCACGATCATCAGCCCGTCGTCCTTGTATTTCTGATACAGCGCCTCGAGTCCTTCAAACTGCGGCGTGAAGCCGCAGAAGCTCGCGGTGTTGACCACCAGCACGGCCTTGCCGGCCGTCAGTGCGCACAGATCGTGGCGCTCCGAGCTGTTGAGTTTGCCCATGTCGTGATCCAGCCAGTCGATGCAGGCACCATCGGCGTCTGCAGGGGTCTGCGCCTGTGCGGCGGACAGGGAAGAGAAAGCGAAAAGCAGGGCCGTGCTGGCGGTGGCCGTGCGGGCGAGAAGTCGAAGCGATGGCATGGGGCGTTCCGTCCTGTGTGAGAGTGAGCATGCTACGCGCCGTCGGGGCCGCTGGATTGCTGATCCGTGCCCACAGCATAGGCGTATCCGCTTCACCTGAACAAGCCCCGCCCCCTTGAGAGACCATCGCCATGTCGAATTCCGCTTCCCCAGTCATACCCGTCGAGAACACCGCCCACGTCGCCCTGGTGATCGGCGCCAGCAGCCACATCGGGCTGGCCACCATGACCCTGCTGCATGCGCAGTCCCCCGACCTGCAGATCGTGGCCATCAGTCGCAACAGCGCGGCGGTGCCCGCAGCGGCGCATATTACGTCTCTCGAGAGCGACTACTCGGACGCTTCCCTGCGGGACATCGTGGCGCAGCTGGAAGACTGCCGGGGCCGCATCGTGCGGGTGTTGATCTGCCTGGGCGTATTGCACAACGACACCCTGCGCCCCGAGAAGCGGCTGGAAGACCTGCAGGCCGATCGCATGCTGGAGTACCTGCGCATCAACGCTGTGCTGCCCGCGCTCTGGGTCGGCGCGCTGCTGCCCCTGCTCGCCGGCACCCAGCCCTGCAGTCTGGCCGTGCTCAGTGCGCGGGTGGGCAGCATTGCCGACAATCGCAAGGGCGGCTGGTACAGCTACCGGGCGTCCAAGGCCGCGCTGAACATGCTGCTGCAGACCTCGGCAATCGAGTACGCCCGTCGGGCACCGAATGTCACGTTGCTGGCCTACCACCCGGGCACCGTGGACACCCCCCTTTCGGCCCCCTTCCACCGCAGCGTGCCCGAGGGCGCGCTGTTCACGGCGGCGCACACGGCCAAGTGCCTGCTGGACGTGATGGCACAGCCCGCCACCCCCGGCGACGCCCGCTTCGTGGACTATGCCGGCGAGACCGTGCCGTGGTAACGGCGTTGGAGCAGGGCGTGCAGACCAATGCGCGCTTCCGCAAGCCCGGCAGCTGTCTGCTGTGCGCGCGCGAGACTCTGCTCACGTTCCACCATCTGATTCCCCGCAAGATGCACCGGCGCGTCTGGTTCCAGAAGCACTATTCCCGGGACCAGCTCGCCAGCGGCATCTTCATCTGCACGCTTTGCCACAAAGGCATTCACAAGACCTACGACGAGATGACCCTGGGCAAGCACTTCGCCAGCCCGGCGCAGCTGCTGCAGGACGAGACCCTGCAGCGCCACTTCGCGTGGGTGGCCCGCCAGAAAGTGGGGTAAAGAGGCTTATCCTTCGAGCGCGCTCAGCGCCTTGCTGCGGCTTTCCTCGAAGGGGGCCTCCAGTGGCAGCGCCTGCAGCCATTGCAAAGCCTGCAGCCGGTCCGGATGGAAGAAGTTCAGATGCCCCAGCTTGCGACCCGCGCGTGGCTGTTTGCCATACCAGTGCAGCTGCGTACCGGGCAATGCCAGACACCCCGGGTGCGCTTGCTCGCCGATGATGTTGACCATGACGCTGCAACCCGGCTGCAGAGGCGCGACCAGGGGCAGTCCGGCAATCGCCCGCAGATGCATTTCGAACTGGCTGATGGAGGTACCCCCGTCCGTCCAGTGACCAGAGTTGTGCACCCGTGGCGCCACTTCGTTGATGAGCAAGCCCTCCGGGGTCAGGAAGAATTCAATGGCCAGCACGCCCTGATACTGCAGATGCGTCATCAGACGTGCGTGGTATTGCTCGGCCACACGCTGCAGGCTGGCATAGCGCCCGGGCTGCATCACGCTGATCTGCAGGATGCCGTCGGCGTGAAAGTTCTCGGTCAGCTCGTAGAACACCATGTTGCCTGCGGCATCGCGGGCGCCGATCAGGGACAGCTCGGTGCTGAACTGGATGCGCCGCTCGGCGATGGCCTCGGTTCGCCAGTCCGGCAGGCTGATACCACTGGCCTTGTCCGAGCGCCACTGCCCCCGACCGTCATAACCACCGCGCCGCTGCTTGAGCAGAAACTCGCCCCCCAGCGCTGCTCGCAGCGTCCCGACATGGGCCTCGTGAGGCACGGGACACCAGGGTGCCGTCGGCAACTGCAGGGCATCCAGCAGCGCTTTCTGGGACTGGCGGTCAGCCAGCACGGCGAAGGCAGGCGCATTCAGCCACGCGGGATGGGCCTGCAACGCGCGGGTGAACACGTTGTCGGGCCAGTGTTCGCGCTCTGCAGTGATGATGTCCGGGGGCATGTCGGCCAGTGCGGCAAGGGCCTGCAGATCGTCCGGAGACTGCAGGGACACGGGGATGCCCAGGCGACGGCCGGCCTCCTGCAGCATCATCCCCAGCTGCCCGTCTCCCAGCACCCAGACCTGGGTCACGGCGTCACCACCAGGGGCTGCAGATCGTTCATCACCCGTGCGGTCTGCTGCGCACGCCAGGCGTCCAGCCGGGCACGCAGGGCTTCGTCATGCAGTGCCAGAATCTGCGCCGCCAGCAGGCCCGCATTGGCGGCCCCCGCTGCGCCGATGGCCAGGGTGCCCACCGCCACGCCCCGGGGCATCTGCACGATGGACAGCAGACTGTCCAGCCCGTTCAGGGCCTTGCTCTGCACAGGCACACCCAGCACAGGCAGCGGCGTGCAGGCGGCCACCATGCCTGGCAGATGGGCCGCACCGCCCGCGCCGGCAATGATCACCTGCACGCCGGCAGCAGCAGCCCCCGACGAGAATGCGAACAGCTTCTCGGGCGTGCGGTGGGCTGACACGACCTCGGCACTCCAGTCCACCTGCAGTTCATCCATCAGCACGGCAGCCGCAGACAGGGTGTCCCAGTCATTTCTGGAACCCATCACGATGGCAACACGCTTGGTCATTTCAGTCTCCTTTCATTGAAACAGCATTACCCACTGGAAATAGAGCGGGATACCCACCAGTACATTGATGGGGAAGGTTACGCCGAGGGCGGCGAGCATTGCCAGTCCGGCATTGGCTTCGGGCATGGCTTTGCGGACGATGGCCGGGGCCGCGATATACGAAGCGCTGGCACTGAGCGCCGTCAGCACCAGGGCACTGCCGACCGGAAGGTCCAGCAGCAGTGCCAGCGCGATGCCACACCAGGCCAGCGCGAAGGGCGCCAGCGCCGCGAATACCAGCACGCGCCAGTGTGCCAGGGGCAGCGGGCGGCATACGGCGGCTGTGCAGATGCCCATTTCCAGCAGGAACAAGGCCAGGAAGGTCTGGAAGCCACCGATCAGGGCCGGCTCGATGGGGGCCAGCCCCTGGGGACCATACGCCCACCCCAGCACGATGCCCCCCGCCAGCAGCATCACACCACGATTGGTCAGCGCCTCGTGCCAAACGCTACCAGAGCTGACCGGCTTTGCACTGTGGCGGCGATGGAACAGCAGCATGGCCACAATCGCCGGCAGCTCCAGCACCACCAGATAGAGGCTGGTCTCGGGCAGCAAGGGAAGTGCCCGGGTGTCGGCAAAGGCGACCGCCACAGCGAAGGTGGCGGCGCTCACAGAGCCGAAGTGCGCCGCGATGCTGGCCGCATCGGCCGTGCCCAGACGCACCGCGCGGCGCAGCACGGGGTAGAGCAGCATGGGAATCAGCGCGCCGTACAGGGCGATCAGGGCCAGATCCCCCACCCGTACATCGCCGGTGTGGCTGTGCAGGGAAAGACCACCTTTGATGCCCAGGGCAAGCATCAGCAGAATCGTCAGGGTTTCATAAATGGCGGAGGGGACTTTCAGATCGGACTTTAGCAGCCCGGCCAGCAGGCCGAGGGCGAAGAAAGCTATGACGATATCGGGCATTGGAGATTCCTGGTGAACAAGCGGTGGCGATTCTCCGGACACTGCCGTATATTTTCCAATAAATGTTTTCCGAATTTATCATTGAATATTATCTATGGGTAGCGCCATGAACATCCGCCATCTCAGCGTCCGCCAATTGCAAGTATTCGTGGCCGCCGTCCGCTCGGGCAATCTGTCGGCCACCGCCCGCGAGCTGCATCTGACCCAGCCCACCGTATCCCTGCAGATCAAGCGTCTTGCCGATGTGCTGGGCGAGAAATTGCTGGAACAGCGCGAAGGCAGGCTGGTGCCCACCGACGCGGGCCACGCCCTGCATGCTGCAGCCAGCGACGTGCTGACCCGCCTAGAGGAGCTGAGCAGTTCACTGGACCGCGTGCGCACGGGAGAAGCCGGCCACATCAGCATCGGCATCGTGACCACGGCCAAGTACGTGGTGCCGCGCATTCTCGGGGCCTTCGCCCGTGTTTACCCGAAAGTGCAGATCACCCTGAACATCGGCAACCGCGCCCACGTGCTGCAGCGCTTTCTGCAGCAGGCCGACGATGTCTACCTGTTCAGCCATCCGCCCACGGGCGAGCATGTCAGCGCCACGCGCATCATCAAGAACCCGTTGCAGATCATCGCGCCCACTGACCACTGGGCCGCCGGTCGCTCTGACCTGCGCTTCGAGGACCTGCTGGCCGAACGCTTCCTGATCCGCGAACCGGGCTCGGCCACCCGCATGAGGTTCGAGGCGTGGTTGAGCCAGGAAGGGCATGCGCTGCACAACACCATGCAGATCGAGAGCAACGAGGCCATCCGCCTGAGCGTGGCTTCCGGGCTGGGGCTGTCCGTAATCTCCGAGCACACGCTGCAGGAAGGCCGCGAGCACTATGCCGTGCTCGCGGTTGAGGGCTTCCCGCTGCCCAGCCACTGGTACATCGTGCTGCACGAAGGACGACGCCTGCCCCATGCCGCTCAGCGCCTGATGCAGTTCATCAGTGAACATCTGCAGGACTGCATAAGACCTGACTGGATCGCTGAAGCGTATACCCCCGGCGAGCCCCTTCTGAAGCCGCCGGAGAAAGCATGATTCCCCTCACTGATCCTCTCGCCACACAACGGGCCCGCGCCGCCCTGCGCAATCAGTTTGTCGGCGATGCCCTGGCCATGCCGGTGCACTGGTACTACAACCCGCTGGACATCGACCGCGCCTTCCCCGGCGGCATCCAGCGCCTGGAAGCGGCGCCCGCGCAGCATCCTTCGTCCATCATGGTGCTGCATTCCACCCGTCATGGCGGTCGCGGCAGTCAGGGCGGCCAGCGCGAGATTGTGGGCGACGTGATCCTGAAAGGCCGGCGGCAGTTCTGGGGCGTGCCCGGCATGCATTATCACCAAGGCATGCAGGCGGGCGAGAACACCCTCAATGCCCATTGCACCCGGGTGCTGATGCGCACCCTGACGGCGGATGGCGGGCAGTATCAACCGGACCATTTCCTGCGGGACTACATCGCCTTCATGACCGCCGAGCCCCCGGCCCACCCGGACACCTATGCCGAATCCTGGCACCGCGGCTTCTTCGCGAATCTGGAGGGCGGCCGTACGCCCGAGCGCTGCGCTGCGGTGACCCATGACACGCCTTCGGTGGGCGGACTGGTCAGCATCGCCGCCCTGTTGCTGTCCTTGCGCCTGCATGGGGTGCCACTGGAGGAGACCCAGGCTCAGTGCCGGACCCATCTGTTCCTGACCCATCCGGACGACTCGCTGGCGCGGGTGTGCGATGCCTACACCGCCCTGCTGGATGCACTGCTGCTGCGCGCACCGGATACCGCTGCCGATGCTCTGCTTGCCGCATGTGCGCAACGCAGCCTGGGGCTGGACTTGCCGGCACTACTGCGCAAGGGGCGGGGCGACCGGGATGTGGTGGGCCGCCTGTTCTCCAGCGCCTGCTACATCAGCGATTCCTGGCCCGCCATCCTGTACCTGGCTTACAAGTACCGGGATGACCCCCGCGCGGGCCTGCTGGCCAATGCCAATGTCGGCGGCGACAACGTGCACCGGGGCGCCGTACTGGGGGTGCTTTTCGGGCTGCTGCACGCACGGGAGGAAGAGGACTGGTTCGCGCAGCTGACCGACAGTGCCGCCATTGCACAGGAATGCGATATTTTGTCACACGGCTGACACGCAGGTTTACCCCGCCCGGGCAAGTGAGTAAGCTGCGCGCCTTCTCACTACATGTTCGCAAGGAGTTCCCCATGTCACGTTCCTCTCGCCACTCGCCCCTGCTGTATTCCGTGTTGCTGGCAGGCATTGCACTGCCCGGCAGCGCCCTGGCAACCAATGGCTACTTCTCCCACGGCTATGGCGTGCGTACCCAGGCTGTAGCAGGCGTCGGCATCGCACTGCCCCAGGACGGACTGGCGGCAGCGAACAATCCCGCAGGCACGGCAGGCCTGAGCAATCGTCTGGATATGGGCGCGGCCTGGTTCCGGCCTTCCCGTGGCGCCAGCATCTCTGGCAACGGGGCGGGCGCCAACGGCAGCTTCAGCGGCGATGACACTGAGAACTTTCTGATTCCCGAGCTGGGCTATGTACGTCAGCTGTCCGAGCAGCTGTCCTTCGGCTTCGCCCTGCACGCCAACGGCGGCATGAACACCGACTACGGCCGCAACCCCTTCGCGCCCTTCGGCTCCAAAGGTTCGGCCGGCGTCAATCTTGAACAGCTGTTCATCACCCCGTCGCTGGCGTGGAAACTGGACGATCGCAACAGCGTCGGCATCGCCACCACCTTCGCGTACCAGCGTTTCGAGATGAAAGGCGTGCAGGCGTTTGCCAACCCCTTCTTCTCGGCCTCCCCGACCGATGTCAGCAACAAGGGCGTGGATTCCTCCACGGGCTGGGGCTGGAAACTGGGCTGGACCGGCGAAGTCACCCCGGGCGTGACGCTGGGCGCGACGTATTCCTCGCGTGTGGAGATGGGCCGCTTCAGCAGCTACAAAGGCCTGTTCGCCGAGCGCGGCGGCTTCGACGTGCCGGCTTCCTATGGCGTTGGCGTGGCCTGGACAGCCACCGGCGCACTGACCGTGGCCAGTGACTGGCAGCGCATCAAGTACAGCGACGTCAAGTCTGTGGGCAACCCGCTGGCCAACCTGCTCATGGGCAACCCCCTGGGCAGCAACAACGGCGGCGGCTTCGGCTGGCGCGACATCAGTGTCATCAAGCTGGGCGTCGTACATGCCTGGAGCAATGCAATCACGCTGCGTGCCGGCGTGAGCCATGCCCAGCAGCCGATTCCGTCTTCCGAGACTTTCTTCAACATCCTGGCTCCCGGCACCATCCAGGATCACGTGTCTGCCGGCTTCAGCTGGAAGATGGCCAATGGCGGCGAATGGACCGTGTCCTACACCCACGCGCTGGAAGAAGAAGTGAACGGCAAGGGCTCCATTCCGATGCCCTTTGGCGGCGGCGAAGCGGATGTGTATCTGAAGGAAGACATTCTGAGCGTCGGGTACACCTTCGCACTGTGAAGCTGGCGTAAAAAAGGCCAGTGCCGCTCCTCGACATTCGAGAAGCGGCACTGGCCTCGTCGTTTCCCGGGCCCGAACGGGCTCAGTTCCCCCGCAGCGCCATCACCCGCGGATGGAAATAGCCCACCAGGCAGCCGCTGGTCTCCGGCACCTCGCTCATGTCCACCACTCCGCCCGCATACAAGGTCTCCAGCGCATCGGCCAGATACTCCTCCCTGGCTTCCAGGTGCCTCACCTCGTAGCTGAACTGATCACTGATGGGTCCGCGAAACAGCACCTCCCGCGTGCGCGGCTCGATGATGAACACCTCTGCCGTGCGCTCCACCCCCAGCGACCACGCCACCGTCTGATCCTCGTCCTTGAGCACCGGCAAGCGGATGTCGTTCATCTCCACCTCTTTCTGAATGCGGTGCATGTCGTCCTGCACGAACACGTTCAGCATCACAAACGCCGCGTTGCGCGCGCGGTACTGCTCCCAGAGCGCCTGAAAGGCGGGCACTGAATTGCGGGCAATGGGACAGCCACTGCCCTGAATGTAGAGCACCAGAAAATCGCGGTCCTCATACTCACTCAGGGTATGGTAGATGTGCATCTGGTCCGCCAGACTGAAGTGCTTGATGGTGCGCAGAAACTCGTCGGCATGGGCACCCCCGCCAGCGCTCGACAGCAGCGCCAGCAAGAGGCCCGTGGCAATCCTGTGAATGCCACCCATGGTCTCAGCGTCCGTTGAGGCGAATGAACTTCTGCACCCGGTGCCCGGTCTGCACTTCACCCGTGAACAGATTGCCCGCGGAGTCGAAGTCCATGTTGTGCACCCAGTCGAACTGGCCGGGCTGACGTCCGCCCGTGCCCCAGGAATACACAGGCTCCAGGGTCTGGCGATCCAGCGTCCAGATCACGTTGTTGGTGCCATCGGGCACGTAGACAAAGCGCTGCTCGGTATCCAGCGGGTCAAACTCCATCTCCCAGGTGGAGCCGGGGCCGTAGGTCTGTGGCGCCAGGATGCTCTCGCTCACATAGGTACCATCCTTGCGGAACACCTGGATGCGGTTGCTCGGGCGGTCGCTGATGTAGATATGATCGTCGTCGGAGATAG
The DNA here is from genome assembly GCA_945877175.1 of Klebsiella pneumoniae. Taxonomy (GTDB): domain Bacteria; phylum Pseudomonadota; class Gammaproteobacteria; order Pseudomonadales; family Pseudohongiellaceae; genus UBA5078. The sequence continues at coordinate 8,683 of CAMCRC010000027.1, forward strand.
CCAGGCCGTGCACAGGAGTGCGCCAGGTGCGGCTGGGCGGAGCACTCGGATCCCACACGCCGGGGTTCTCGTCCACAGGCGGTTCGCCGTAGGCGCCCCAGTGCCGGAGGTAAGCCCCGGTCTCGGCATTGAAGACGATCACACGGCGATTGCCGTAGCCGTCGGCCACGTAGATCTCATTGTTCTCGGGGTCCACTTCCATGACGGCAGCACGGTTCACCGAGTCGGTGTCATTGCTGCCCTCGTTCATGCCCACGCCACCGATAGTCAGCACCAGTTCGCCTTCCTTCGTGAACTTGTGCATGTGGTGATCATCCGTGCCATTGCCAGCTACCCAGACGAAGCCCAGGTGATCAACATGGATGCCGTGTTCGCTGTTGAACCATTCGTATTCATTGGTCGGACTGGCGCCCCAGGCGTGAATGACATTGCCTTCCGGGTCGAAGGCCAGCACGGCCGGTGCCGTGGTGCAGCACAGCGACTGCAGCGGCGAGTGTCCCCAGCTCTGGTCGCGCACGGTTTGCAGCGGCGTCGAGCCGGCATTGGTGCTCTGTACAGTCCAGGGCCGGTGGATGATCCAGACATTGTCGTCGGCATCCACTGCCGTGCCGGCCACCTGGCCGATGATCCAGTTGTTGGGGAGCGGCTTGGGCCAGAAGGGGTCGACGGCGAACTGCGCGACGCCGGCGGGAACTTCGGGGCCGGAAGCATCTTCGGGCATGTGCGGAACGGTGAGGGTCTGCGCCTGGGTCAAGAGCGGTAAAGCCGCCATGGCCAACAGAGCACAGCCCGCAGTGAAGCGAGCAGCAGTGTTCTTCATATTCAGGGTTACTCCAGTATTTTTGTTGTTGTCAGTGTCCTGCGACCCGAAGTATGGAAGCGGCGAGAACAAGCTGTCCACATTTTTGTGTCCATCCGTCTGGAATCACCGGTTTGAAAGAGAATTTTCTTGCCGCCGCCGAGGAGCAGTCGGTATTCTCGCCGCCTTTCCACGCTGCACGGATTTCCTCTCCCCATGAAAGACCTGACCCAGGGCTCCATTCCCCGCACAATTATTGCCATGGCGGCGCCCGTAGCGGCGGGCATGATTTTCCAGACGCTGTACCTGCTGGTGGATCTGTACTTTGTTGCAGCGCTGGGCGATGACTCGGTGGCGGGAGTTGGCGCGGGCGGTACGCTGATGTTCATGATCATGGCGCTGACCCAGATTCTGGGCGTGAGTGCCGTGGCCATGATCTCCCAGGCCGTGGGCCGCAAGGACCGCGAGCACGCCAATCTGGTGTTCAATCAGTCGCTGATGGTGGCGGCCCTGTTCGCCGTGGTGACCCTGGTGGGCGGCTACGCGGCAGCGGATGTCTACATGACCAGCGTGGCCTCGGACGAAGGCGCGGTGCGCGAGGGCGTGATCTTCCTGTACTGGTTCCTGCCCGGCATGGCCCTGCAGTTTCCGATGATGGCCATGGCCTCGTCCCTGCGCGCCACCGGTCTGGTGAAGCCGGGCATGGTGGTGCAGGTGCTGACCGTGGTGCTCAACACCCTGCTCGCGCCGCTGCTGATCGCCGGCTGGGGCCCGGGCCCGGCGCTGGGCGTGATGGGCGCTGGTCTGGCCAGCTCGATTTCCGTGTTCGCAGGGGTGCTGCTGCTCACGGGCTATTTCATCAAGGTCGAAAAGTACGTGTCCTTCGAGACCAGCCTCTGGAAACCCCGCGTGGACATCTGGACCCGGATGTTCAATATCGGGCTGCCCGCTGGCGGCGAGATGGTGATCCTGTTTGTGTACTTCTCGGCCGTGTACTGGCTGATTGCCGACTTCGGCGCGGCGGCCCAGGCGGGCTTCAGCATTGGCGGGCGCATCATGCAGTCCATCTTCATGCCCACCATGGCCATCGCCTTCGCCCTGGGGCCCATCGTCGGCCAGAACTTCGGCGCCGGCCGCCATGACCGGGTGCGCGAAACCTACTTCAAGGGCGTCATGCTCAGCAGCGCACTGATGCTGCTGGTCACCATCCTCATGCAGTGGAAACCGGAGCTGCTGGTGATGGCCTTCACCGACGAGGCCGAAGTGATCGAAGTGGGCGCCGTGTTCCTGCAGCTGATCTCGCTGAACTTCATTGCCCAGGGCATCGTGTTCTCCAGCTCGGGCGTGTTCCAGGGCCTTGGCAACACGCGCCCGGCCATGATCAGTTCGATGATCCGCGTGCTGGTGTTCCTGCCCCTGGCGGTGTACCTGAAATACCAGCCCGGCTTCCACATCAACCAGGTGTGGTATGTGTCGATCCTGTCGGTCACCGCCCAGGCCGTGGCCGGCTACGTGCTGGTGCGCCGCGAATTCCGCCTGCGGCTGGACGCCCCGGCCGCCGTAAACGCAGGAATTTGAGAATTCAGTCAGCACTCTTCGGAATCGAGTAGAGCGCGACGCGGCGATCTGGTTCAATCCCGCCGTCTGCAGAAGAACACCGCCGCAGCCTGACTGCGCGGACGAACATCCCATTGCGAGAGGTAATGCCCATGTACACGAAGTCCCCGCTGTTCCTGCGCCGCGCCCTGCCGGCGCTTGGCCTGAGTCTGAGTCTTGTCCTTCCCGGCGCCTGGGCGCAGAGCACGGCCCCGGTAGCGGACGTTGTGGTGGATGCCCAGCGCATCACCGACGCCGATGCCTTCCCGGGCGACTGGATGAGCCACGGCCGCACCTACACCGAACAGCGTTTCAGCCCGCTGGACCAGATCAACCGCGACACCGTCGCCGGCCTCAGCCTGGCCTGGTCTGCCGACATCGACACCAGCCGCGCCCAGGAAGCCACGCCCATCGTGGTGAACGGCAAGATCTACGTCTCCACCGCTTGGAGCAATGTGAAGGCCTTCGACGCACTTACCGGCGCGCCGCTGTGGAGCTGGGATGCCGCCGTGGACCGCGCCAAGGGCGCCGATGCCTGCTGTGACGTGGTGAACCGGGGCGTGGCCTACTGGGAAGGCAAAGTCTATGTCGGCACGCTGGACGGCCGGCTGGTGGCACTGGATGCCAACACCGGCGAACAGGTCTGGTCCACGGCCACCTTCGACCCGGCGCTCAAATACACCATCACCGGCGCGCCCCGCGTCATCAAGGGCCAGGTGATGATCGGCAACGGCGGAGCCGAATACGGCGTGCGCGGCTATGTCAGCGCCTATGATGCCAACACCGGCGAGCTGACCTGGCGTTTCTACACCGTGCCCGGCAACCCTGCCGACGGCTTCGAGAACGACATCATGGCCGCCGCTGCCAACACCTGGAACGGCAGCTGGTGGAACCTGGGCGGCGGCGGCACCGTATGGGACGCCATCGCCTATGACCCGACGCTGGACTTGATGTACATCGGCGTGGGCAACGGCTCGCCCTGGAATCAGGCCCTGCGCAGCCCCGGCGGCGGCGACAACCTGTTCCTCAGCTCGATCGTGGCACTGGACCCGGACGACGGCAGCTACAAGTGGCACTACCAGACCACCCCCGGCGAGACCTGGGACTTCACCGCTACCCAGCCCATCATGATTGCCGATCTCACCATCGAGGGCGCCCAGCGCCGCGTGGTCATGCAGGCTCCCAAGAACGGCTTCTTCTACGTGCTGGACGCCGCCACCGGCGAGTTCATCTCCGCCGAGAACTTCATCAACGTGAACTGGGCCACCCACATCGACCCGGACACCGGCCGCCCGGTGGAGAACCCCGACGCGCGCTATGAGCTGAGCGAGAACGGTTTCATCGTGATCCCAGGCCCGCTGGGCGGACATAACTGGTATCCCATGGCCTTCAGTCAGAACACCGGCCTGGTCTACGTTCCCGTCACCGAGAATTTTGCCGGCTACTACCCAGACCGCGAGTTCGTGGTGAACCCCACTGGCTGGAACACCGGCAATGACTTTGCGCGCGGCGCCGGCCTGGTGCGCAGTGCGGCCCAGCGTCCGACCAATACCGCCTTTCTGATGGCCTGGGACCCGGTAACTCAGACCGAACGCTGGCGCGTGACCCACACCGTGACCACCGATGGCGCCGGCGTGCTGGCCACGGCCGGCGGCCTGGTGTTCCAGGGCAACCGTTCGGGCGAGTTCGTGGCCTACAACGACGAGACAGGCGAGCGCCTGTGGGCCGGCGTCACCCAGGCCGGCGTGATGGCCGCACCGTCCACCTACGCCATCAATGGCGAACAGTACCTGGCCCTGATGGTGGGCGCGCCCTCCGCGTTCGGCGGCAACTCCGGCGTGCCCACGGGCTTCTCGGTGACCACCACCGCATCCTCCAACAACTCGCGCCTGCTGGTGTTCAAGCTGGGCGGCACCGCCGCGCTGGCTACCGAGCCCGTGCCCCAGCCGGAGACCACCACCGGCACCCGCGTGCTGCCTCAGACCAGCGCGTCCAATGAAGTGATCGCACAGGGCCAGCGCGCCTATGAGCAGATCTGCAGCGCCTGCCACGGTACCAATGCCGTCAGCAGCCGCGCCGGCGTGTTCCCCGACCTGCGCATGAGCGCCCGACTGGGCGACACAGCCGCGTGGAGCGCCGTGGTCGTGGATGGCATCCTGGCCGACCGCGGCATGGTCTCCTTCGCCGCGAGCCTGCGTGAGGGTGACCTGGAGGCGATTCGGGCGTTTGTGATTAGAAGGGCGAATCAGGATCTGGGGAACTGAAGTCGCGGCCTCGGTCGTCGGTCCCACGCCGGGGAGAGGCCGGTCAGGACACGCCGTGAATACTTCCATGTAGGCTCGGCTGCCGCCGTCCTGGCGGCAGACGGTCCTGCCCGGCCTCTCCCCGGCGTGGAACCTGGCAGCATGGAGACGTCGAGACCTGGATTCGATTGCGACTTCGTGGGATTGGGAGGAGAGGTTATTGCCCAGACACAGAAGGATTCAAGACCGCACCGTCAATCTGACACCCAGCCCGTGCAGCACCTTCACAATGGTTTCATAACGCGGCTTCGCGCCGGGCGCGAGTGCCTTGTACAGGCTCTCGCGGCCCAGGCCGGTCCTGTTGGAGATGGTCGTCATGCCCCGCGCTCTGGCGACATCCGACACCGCAGCGAGGAACACGTCGGGGTTTTCGTCTTCGAGTGCGGCACAGAGGTATTCAACAATCATCTCGTCGCTGTCGAGATAGTCGGCGGCGTCAAAGGGTTTGACTGCTGTCATGGGAATTGCCCTCGATCTTCCTGTTCAATGAAATGGCCCGCACGATGTCTTTTTGCTGGCTGCTTTTATTGCCTGCGCACAGAAGCAGCAAGACAGCCCTGCCCGTTCGCTAGAAATACACGCGATACCCCGGGCCGTAGTGAATGCGCATTTCACTCACACCGTTGCCCACTGGTTTGACGTCACCCAGATTGCCGTATTCCGCAGAGCGTACGCGCGCAATGATCATCGCCCTTGCCCACATATCCATGAGAGCAGCCAGCTATTCGTCAAACTCCTCTGTCCTTTGAGTGTTGAACATGTGATTCACTGTATCCGTATAGATACTAACGAGCAACAAAATCCTTGGTTGCTTCGAGCATAGGACAGATTGGAGGGCTGTCGAATTCCCCACTCATGCTTGAGCGGGCTTGGTGGGAGCGGGCCTGGTGGGAGCGGGCTTGCCCGCGAACGGTTCGCTTGCAAGCAAGCTCCTAAAGTGCGAACAGTTCGCTTGCAGGCAAGCTCCTACAGCCCCCACTTCCTGTCACACACACCACTTACCCTGTGCAATGGAGATTGTCTTTGCCACTGACACAGGAGCACCGCATGCTTTTCACTCGTTCTTCCCTCGCGTCACGCTTTGCCCTCGGCGCGCTGCTAGGCCTTTCCTCCGGCGCACTGCACGCCGCCGACAATGTGCTGCTGGTCACCCTCGACGGGCTGCGCTGGCAGGAGCTGTATCGCGGCCTCGATCACGCCCTGGCCACCCACCCCGACTACTCTGCGCGCAGCGAGCAGCTGCTGGCGCAGTTCTGGGACGAAGACCCCGCCCTGCGCGCCGCGAAGCTGATGCCCTTTCTGCATGACGTGGTGTTCGCGCAGGGCGCCCATGCTGGCAATCGCGATGCCGGCTCCTGTGCGCGCATCACCAATCCCTGGCACTTTTCCTTCCCCGGTTACAGCGAGATTCTGAGCGGCGTGGTCAACCGCAGCATCGACACCAATGGCAAGAACCCGAACCCTGAGAAGACCATTCTGGAACTTTTGAACACAGAACCCGCCTTCGCCGGACGTGTGGCCGCCTTCGGCTCGTGGGATGTGTTTCCGTGGATCTTCAATGTCGAGCGCAGCGGCCTGCCGGTGAATGCGCTGGGCACGCAAGTCACACCCACCACGCCGCTGGAAGAAACCCTGGTGCAGCTGAGCCAGGACATCCCGGCGCCCTGGGAAACTGTGCGTCACGACGCCTTCACCCATCACTACGCGCTGGAGGAGTTGCGGGAAAACAGCCCGCGCGTGACCTTCATCAGCTATGGCGAGACGGACGACTTCGCCCACGACGGCCGCTACGACGAATACATTTTCGCGGCACAGCGCACCGACCGCTTCATCCGCGAGCTCTGGGAATTCGTGCAGAGCACCGAGGGCTATCGGGACAACACCGTGCTGTTCATCACCGTGGACCACGGCCGGGGCGAAGAGCCCATCGAGACCTGGCAGTACCACGCCAGCAAGGAATCGCTCACGGGTTACATGCAGTCACTGGCGCAGTATGAGGAAGGTATCGTCGGCTCGGAGCACACCTGGATGGCCGCGATAGGGCCGGGTGTCCCCGCCACAGGACTGATCGCCGCCAGCGATGAGAATTGTGTGCCGGCGAACCGCATCGCCGCCACGTTGCTGCAGCTGCTCGATGTGGACTACCGCAGCCTGAACCCCGCCATGGGGGCGCCGCTGCAGGAGTTCCTGCCATGAAGAATTTCGGAACTGGCCCTGCCTGTGAGAAGAGACTCCTTCTGTGGGAGCGGGCTCGCCCGCGAACTGGACTGCTGTGGGAGCGAGCCCTGCTCGCGAACCCCCTCCTGCTCTCCCTCACCCTCCTCTCCCTGGGGCTCTCCCCCACCGCCTCCGCCCAGGACATCAGCCGCATCGCCTTCGGTTCCTGCGGCGACCAGACCAAGCCGCAGCCCATCTGGTCGCCAATCCTGAATGACGCGCCCGACCTGTTCCTGTTGCTGGGCGACAACGTCTATGCCGACACGGACAATCCTGTGGAACTGCAGGCCGCCTACAACACCCTGGGCAACATCCCGGGCTTCCAGCGCCTGCGCGAAAGCACCCCGATCATGGCCACCTGGGATGATCACGACTACGGCCAGAACGACATCGGCCGCGACTATGTCAGCAAGGAGGCCTCGCGGCAGATCATGCTGGACTTCTTTGGCGAACCGCTCGATTCAGAACGGCGCACGCGGCCCGACGGCATCTATACCTCGCACACCTTTGGCCAGGAAGGCCGGCGCGTGCAGGTGATTCTGCTGGACCTGCGCTGGAACCGCGGCGAGCTGATGGCGCTGAGCGACCCGCAGCAGCTGGCCTGGCGCGAGGCGCAGCAGATGGGGCCCTACGAGGCCAATCTGCGTGCTGATGCGCAGCTGCTGGGCGAAGCACAGTGGACATGGCTGGAGGAACAGCTACTGGAGGACGTGGACATCCGCATCATCGGCTCCAGCATTCAACTGCTGGCCGACTTCACCGGCTGGGAAACCTGGGCCAATTTTCCGCAGGAGCGGCAGCGCTTCTTCGGCCTGCTGGAGGCGTATCAGCGGGAGCCCATTGTGATCATCTCCGGCGACGTGCACTGGGCCGACTACAGCGAGATCCGCGCTTCAGGCATGGCATGGCCGCTGATCGAACTGACCTCTTCAGGCATTACCGAGGAATGGAAAGCGGTGAGCCCCAACCGACATCGCGTGGGCGAGGCGTTTCCGGTGGCGAACTACGGGGTGATCGACATCGACTGGCGCACAGAAGTGCCCGGCGTGAGTCTGCAGATCAAGGATGAAACAGGGATGGTGTTGCTGGAGAAAAGAGAAAGCTTCCAGCCCTGAGGGGGCGGGAAGCTTTGATGTGGGAGCTTGCCTGTGGGGGCTTGCTTGCAAGCGAACCGCTCCGAAACTGTGGGAGCTTGCTTGCAAGCGAACTGTTCGCGGGCAAGCCCTCTCCCACAGGCAGATCAGAACGCTGCCTTGATCGACAGGAACATCTGACGCGGTGCGCCCGGCAGCAATGTCATGGCCGTGCCGGCCAGGTCAGAGTTGCCGAAGCCGCCGCTGCCTACTGTGGAGATGTAGTTTTCATCCAGCAGGTTGGCGATGTCCAGCTGCGCCGTCAGGTCCTTGAGCATGCCCATCTCGCCGAAGTGGTAACCGGCACTGAAGTTCAGCACGGAGAAGCTGTCCACACTGCCCTGATTCAGGAACGTGTATTCACGCTCGCCGGTAAACTTCAGGTGCAGCTTGGCGAACGCCTTGTCCACTTCGTAGCCCAGCTCTGAGTTGAACATCCACTCAGGAGAATCCACCACCGTCTTGCCGGAGGTGTTCACACGTGTGGTGCCGCTCATGTAGTCGTCGTCGATTGTGGACACGTTGTAGCTGGCAGAGTTGTACCAGTTGATCTGGTCGTTCAGCTGCCAGTCGATGCCTGTCTCGATGCCCTTGGACGTCACGCTGCCCACGTTGGCCAGTGCGTTGAACGCGCCAATGATGGCCGAGCCCTGCTGAATGGCCAGCAGACGGTCATCGAAGGTCACGTTGTACGCAGTCACCACGCCTTCCAGACCATCACCGCGGAAGCGGTAGCCGATCTCGAAGCTGGTGGCCGTTTCCGGGGCGATAGTGTCCTTGATGGCGTTGAAGCCCGCCAGCGTTGCAGAATACGGTGAGGTGCCAGTGGCAGAGCCGATCAGCGCGCGTACGTTCTTGGAGGCCGCACCGAACAGTTCGCTGTCAGCATTCAGGTCATACACGAAACCCACCTGCGGGAGGAAGCCTTCGTCGGTCTCGATCTGGCCTGTCTTGTTGTCGCCGACGATGGTCTTCGCAGACACGTCCACGTTCACGCTCTTGAAGCCGAATTCCAGACGCAGGGCGTCCGTGGCCTGCCACAGGTCCTTGACGTGCAGCTGCATGGTTTCGGTGTTGAACGCGTATTCCCACTGGGTCCGCAAGGGGTTGCGCTGGAACTTCAGGAAGTCGCGGCTCGGGAACTCTGCGCTGGGCTCGCCGTAGAAACGACGGGCCTGTTCGAAGTCATTGTCTTCTGTCCACAGGCCGGCGCTCAGTGTGTGGGCACCCATCTCGTAGGTCAGTTCAGACACGAAACCGGAACGGTCGATCACGTATTCCGTGGTGCGAATCGTCAGCGGCGCGCCACCGGGCGTTGCCAGATACGGCGTGCCCCACAGGCCCTGGCCTTCGTTGTCGTGGAAGTAGGCTGTGCCCGTGAAGCTCAGGCCGTCCTGAATCGGCAGGTCCAGAGACACGTAGGACAGGTCGTCCTTGCGCAGGCCGGACGCATTCCAGTACGCATCGTCCAGACTGTTCACGCCGCCGGTGAAGTTGCCACGTGCGGCTGCAACGGCGCGGGCGTAGTCGGGGAAGTAGTTGTCCCAGTCACTGCCTAGGCGACGGATCATGTCTTTGGACATGTCCTGATAGTCGTTCTCGGCACGGTCGGAATCGCTGTAGTACGCAGAGATCACGGCTTCGCCGATAGGCTGCACCAGCTTCAGGTTGAGGTAGTCCTGGTTCTGTTCGCCGGCCCCTTTCCACTTGTCAGATTCCTGAGTGGCGGCGCTGATGAAGAATTGCGTGCCGGTGCTCAGCGTGCCGCTGTCCATGCGCAGGAAAAGACGCTGGGCGCTGTCACTGCCCACGGAGGCATTGGTCATGATGCCGAACGTATCTTCCGGATTGGCAGAGGTGAATTCCAGCGTGCCACCCAGGTTGCTGGTGGAGGCTGTGCTCAGTGCACCGGCGCCCTGGGAAAGGGACACGCGGCCCATGTTCTCGGACATGATGGCACGGCTGATGTGCAGGCCGTTGTGGTTGGCGTAGGACATGTCGCCGAGGGGCACGCCGTCCAGCGTGAAGCCCATCTGGTTCTGGTTGAAGCCACGCACCACGATGCGGGTAGACCATTCGTAGGCGCCGTAAGGGTCGGCGGACTGGAAGTTCACGCCTGGCAGCTTCTCGATGGACTTGAGCGGGCTGGTGCCGGCGGGGAACTGCGCCAGTTGTTCCGCGTTCAGGCTCTGCACCTGTCGCGTCTGGCCCTGACCGAAGACGCTGATTTCCTGGATCTCGGGCGTCTGCTGGGCAAGGACGGACTCTGTGGAAAGAGTGGCGAGCGCTGCCAGAATGGCAATACTCAAGGGTGACACAGGGCGCTTAGGTGTGGGGCAGCCTGCAGATGTGGCGATGAACATAGGGTTTCTCCCGGTTGTTGTAGAAAGCCCCGCGATTCTGCGGGAGAGATATGACAGCAAGCCTGCACCGGTTTGACGCTTTTGCGACAGTTTTGTGGCAGGGCCCACGCTGGCACCTTGCGGGTCGACAGGTTAAAGTGCCGCAAAATCCGTTGCATTCCCTGCCTCGAGCGCGCGCCATTGGAAAGCCTCTTCCAGTCCATCAATGACTTCTTCCGTTTCATCCAGCCGATCTCTGACGGCGTGTGGAACTTCCCTCTGCAGTTTGTGTGGTACACGCAGATTCCGCTGCTGGGCCAGCTCTCGTTCGCCGTGCTGCTGCTTACCGGCACAGGCATCTGGTTCACGCTGCGCACCGGCTTCGTGCAGGCGCTCAGTGCCCGGCACGCCGTGCCGATCATGCGCCGTCAGCGGCGCTCGACCACTGGCATCAGCCCACTGGCCTCGTTTCTGCTGGGCCTGGCGATGCGGGTGGGGCCAGGCAACATCGTCGGGGTGACTGGCGCCATTGCAGTGGGGGGACCTGGCGCTCTGTTCTGGATGTGGGTGGCGGCCGGCTTCGGCATGGCGACGGCCTTCATGGAGTCTGTGCTCGCGCAGTTGTTCAAGGAAAGCAAGAATGACGAGTATGTCGGCGGCATGCCCTACTACGGACAGCGCCTGCTGGGCGACCGGCGCTGGGTGGGCGTGGCGCTGTCCGTGGCTTTCATAACTTATGCGCTGTTCAATGTGCCTGCACAGACCTTCAACGTATTCACCGCCATCGGCATGATGGCCGACACTGCCACCGGCATGCACTTTGACCGCCAGTCCGGTCTTTATTACGGCATCGCCATCGTGCTGGTGATCAGCTGTGCCTGGCTGATCCTGGGCGGCATCCGCCGCGTGACCCACTGGACGAACCGTCTGGTGCCCGGCATGGCGGCCGTGTTCTGCGGGCTGTCGGTGCTCATCATCCTGTTCAATCTGCCGCTGGTGCCGGATTTCTTCGTGCTGGTGCTGGGCGGCGCCTTCGCGCCGGATGCCCTGTTCGGCGGCAGCATCGGCATTGCACTGGCCGAGGGCGTGCGCCGGGGCCTGATGTCCAACGAGGCGGGCCAGGGCACCATCACCATGGCGGCCGCCGTGGCCGACAACGACCACCCCTGTGAGCAGGGCTTCGTGCAGAGCATGGGCGTGTTCTTCGACACGCTGGTCATCTGCACGCTCACCGGCTTCATCGTCGTGCTTGCACACTTGTGGACAGATTCTGCCACCAGCGCGGAATGGGCCTCGGCCAGTGCAGCGCGGCTGGACCTTTACGTGGGCTCGGTGCAGGCACTGACCCCTGCATTCCTGAGCAGCGTCCTCGTCATTCTGGTCAGCGCCTGCTACTGCCTGTTCGCCTTCACCACTCTTCTTGGCATGATCTCCTTCGCGGAGATCTCGGCCAACCTCATCTCGCGCTCGCCGCGTTTCATTTTCGGCATCCGCGTGCTTGGCTCGCTGGTGTTTGTGCCATTCGGCGCCCTGACGGTGCTGGCCGGACTGGAACTGGGCAATCTGTGGGCCATTACCGACCTGACCAACATCCTCATGGTGTACATGAATGTGCCGCTGTTGCTGCTGGGTGCGCCGCTGGTGTACAAGGCGCTGGCCCACTACCGCGCCACCGGGGGCGGCAAGTTCCTGTCGGCCGACATCGGCGTTGCAACACAGCACTGGGTGGCGGATGAACAGCGCCACCTGCCAGACTCCAAGGAGAACGCCCCGCGATGAATCCCTCTGCCCCCCTCTCTGACAAGCAGGCCCTGGCACGCAAGCCAGGCCTGGCCCAGTCGCTGCTGTGTTTCGGCGGCAATTTTCTGATGATCTCCACGGGCCTCTTCGTGTTCGCGATCAGCCTGCACGTGGTGCTGTTCTTCTGCCTGCTGTGGACGTCTCTGAACGCCTGGCTGCTGGGTTACGACTTCACCGCCATCCGCGGCATGATGAACGCCGGCATCAGCAATGCGCTGCCCGCCATCTACATCTTCGTGCTGATCGGCATGCTGATCGCCGCCTACATGCAGAGCGGCACGGTGGCGGCGCTGATCTACCACGGCCTCGACCTGCTGAGCCCGGCGCTGTTCCTGGCCACGGGCCTGATCCTGTGCAGCCTGATGTCGGTGGCCACCGGCACCTCCTGGGGCACGGCCGGCACGCTTGGCGTAGTGCTGATCGGCATCGGCGCCACCATGCAGCTGCCTCTCCCGCTGGTGGCAGGCATGGTGGTGGCCGGGGCCACCTTTGGCGACAAGCTCTCGCCAGTGTCCGACACCACGGTGCTGGCGGCCATGAGCGCCCATACCAATCTCTACCGCCACATCGGCAGCATGCTCTACACCACGGTGCCAGCCTTCGTGCTGACGCTGGTGATATTTCTCGGGCTGGGGTTTGGCTATGCCGACGTGGCGCTGCCGGCGGAAGCCATCGCACAAATGCAGAGCGCGCTGGCTGGCAGCTTCAACCTTGGCTTGCTGGCGACAGTACTGCCGCTGCTGGTGATGCTGGTGCTGAGCCTGCGCCGCCTGGCGCCGGAGATCAGCATGAGCGCCAGCGTGCTTACGGCCGTGGCCGTGGCCGTGCTGTATCAGGAGCGCAGCCTGGTGGACGTGCTCAACGCCCTCTGGGCGAATCAGCCGGGCAACACCGGTGTGGCCAGTCTGGATGATCTGCTGGGACGGGGTGGCATCATGAGTATGGCCTGGACCATGCTGCTGTCGCTGATGGCACTGGCGCTGGGGGGCATTCTGTATGCGGGGGGATTTCTGCAGGCCCTGCTGGAAGGCATCATCGCGCGGGTGCAACGCACGGCCACGCTGATCGCCACCACCATCGGGGCAGGCGTGCTCGGGAACATGGGCATGGGCGAGGCCTACATCAGCATCATTCTGAACTGCCAGCTGTTCAGGAAGGCCTACGAACAGAAGGGTCTGGACAATGCCGTGCTGTCACGCTCAGTGGAAGAGGGCTCGACGATGAGCACCGGGCTGATCCCGTGGACGACGGCAGGGGCTTTCTATGCGGCAACGCTGGGCGTGCCCGTGCTGGACTATGCGCCCTATGCGTTTCTGAACTATCTCAACCCGCTGATCTCGATCGGCATGGCGGCGCTGGGAATCGGCTTGTTGCGCCGCACGGTCTGACGCACTGCCCCGTAAAGGGCAGCGCATCGGTGCTGATCAGTACCCCACTGCCCCGCCATCTCCTGCGCGGGAATCCGAACCACCCAGGAACAGGCCGGCTTCACGGTCATGGAACACGCCCATGGCCGTGCCCTGCTCGCCCCGCACACGCACTTCGTGGCCACGGCTGTTCAGCAACTGGATGGTGTCTGGCGAGAAGCCACTGTCTTCCATGCTGATGACATCGGGCAACCACTGGTGGTGGATGCGCGGCGCTTCCACCGACTGGGCGATGTTCATGCCGTGATCCACTACGTTGAGGATCAGCTGCAGCGTCGTGTTGATGATGGTGCGGCCGCCGGGGCTGCCGACAGCCATCACGGGCTTGCCGTCCTTCGCGACGATGGTGGGGGACATGCTGGACAGCATGCGCTTGCCAGGGGCGATCAGGTTGGGCGGCGTGCCGATCTGGCCATTGCGGTTGGTGACGCCCGGCACGGCGTTGAAGTCGCCCATCTCGTTGTTCAGCAGGTAGCCAGAACCTTCCGCCACGATGCGTGAGCCGTAACCGTTTTCCAGCGTGTAGGTCAGCGAGACCATGTTGCCGTCCTTGTCCACCACCGAGAAATGCGTGGTGTCCTCGCTTTCATACACCTGTGCGAAATTGTTCTCGTCGCTGATGGAGGCCTTGTCGGGGTCGATGCTGGCACGCAGCGTGGCGGCGTAGTCCTTGTCCAGCAGAGTGTCCAGCGGCATGCTCTCGTTGAAGTCCGGGTCGCCCAGGTGCTCGGCACGGTCCGCATAGGCACGGCGCATGGCTTCGGTCATCAGGTGCAGAGTCTGAGCGGAATTGTGGCCGGAAGCGGCCAGGTCGAAGCCTTCCAGGATATTGAGAATCTCGATCAGGGTCACGCCGCCGGAGCTGGGCGGGGGCATGCTGACGATCTCGTAGCCGCGGTAGGTGCCGCGCACGGGCTCGCGCTCAATGGCCTCATACTGTTCCAGGTCTTCTTCGGTGATGATGCCGCCGTTGGCGCGCATGAAATCGGCCAGCTTCTTCGCATTGCGGCCCTTGTAGAATCCGTCGCGGCCCTGGTCCTGAATCAGTTGCAGGGTGTCGGCCAGATCGGGCTGCTGCCAGGTGTCGCCAAACTCGTAGGGGGTGCCATCGGCCTTGAGGAACACCTTGGCGGACGACGGGTACTGGTCCCAGAACTGCTGGTTCTGCTGAAAGCCGGTGTACAGCTCCCAGGTCATCGGGATGCCATCGCGGGCAAGTTTCACCGCCGGAGCCACCAGGTTCGCCCACGGCAGACTGCCCAGTTCCTCGTGGGCCTTGTACAGACCGGCCACAGTGCCGGGCACGCCTACCGAGAGCAGGCTGCGGTGGTTGGAGTTGTCCACCACCAGTCCGTCCAGACCCAGATACATGCGCTCTGTCGCTGCCAGTGGTGCCTTTTCGCGGAAGTCGAAGGTGGTCGCGTGGCCGTCTTCCCCGTGATAGACGAGGAAGCCGCCACCGCCGATGTTGCCGGCCGTCGGCCAGGTCACTGCCAGTGCGAAGGCAGTGGCGATGGACGCATCCACCGCGTTGCCGCCTTGCTTGAGGATGTCGACGCCAACCTGGGAGGCGATGTCCGAGGCACTGGCGACGATGCCATTCTTCGCCCGCAGCGGAGTGCGCCCGTCTTGAGCGAACGCAGGCAGCGTCAGTGTCAGACACAGGAACAGTGTCAGCGATCGAACCAGAAAACGCATCATCATCATGGAAATCTCCGGGGTAGCAAAAAGCAGGACGACAGCACGCTTCAGGCTGTCGTTTCCTGCAGGATCATCTCAACATACATCGCACGCAATTTCTGGGTCACGGCGCCTGGCCTGCCATCGGCCACTGGTTTGCCGTCTATCTCCACGATGGGCATGACCAGCGTCGTGGCACTGCTCATGAAGGCTTCGTCTGCGGCGAGAGCCTCGGCTACCGTGAATGGCCGCTCCACCAGCGCCATATTGTGTTCGCGGGCCATCTTGACGATCACCTTGCGACGAATGCCTGGCAGAATGGCATTGGAGAGCGCGCGCGTGATGATCGTGTTGTCCTTGACGATGTAGGCTGAAGAGGACGCCCCTTCCGTGACCACGCCATCTTCCGTCATCCAACCCTCGAAAGCGCCTCTGCTGGCCGCTTCCTGCTTCGCCAGACATTGCGCCAGCAGGTTGATCGATTTGATGTCGCGGCGCTTCCAGCGCAGATCGGGCACGGTCACCACCTTCACACCTGTGGCAGCCAGCGGATTGTCGATCAGCTTCTTCACGGCCGTCCATGCCACAAAAGTGCTCGGGATCGTTGCCGGGAATGCGAAATCCCGTTCGGCCACGCCACGGGTTACCTGCAGATAAACATAGCCTTCCTGCAACTGATTGCGCTGGCGCAGGTCTTCCAGCGCCCGTTTGAATTCGTCCTGGCTGCACGGCCAGGCCATGCTGATCTCGCCCAGGCTGCGGTTCAGGCGCTCGATGGCATGGGCCATTTCCACGATGCGCCCCCTGAGCACTGGAATCACTTCATACACACCGTCGCCGAACAGAAAACCACGGTCAAAGACCGATACCCTGGCGTCTTCCTGTGCGAAAAATGTGCCATTGACGTACACGCTGCGACTCATGCTGCGCTCCCATCCTGGGCGGCCAGCGCCAGCAGCGCCCGCCCGGTGAGGCGCTGTACTGTCCAGCCCTTCATCGGCACCGCGCCAATGGAGCGGTAGAACTGGATGGAAGGCTCATTCCAGTCGAGCACCGACCATTCGAAGCGTGCGTAATTGCGCGCCACGGCCAGCGCCGCAAGCCGCGTCATGATGGCCTTGCCGATGCCGCGCCCGCGCAGGGCGGGCTGGACATAGACATCTTCCAGATACAGCCCCGGCCGCCCTATGAAGGTGGAGAAACTTTGAAAAAACAGCGCATACCCCACAGGCTTGCCTTCGTACTCGGCGATCAGCACTTCGGCGCCGGGACGCGGCCCGAACAAGGTCTCGGCCAGCACTTCGGGCGTGGCTACCACTTCGTGGGCAAGCTTCTCGTAAACGGCGAGTTCCATGATGAACGAGTGGATAAGTGCACAATCTTCGACGCCGGCTGCACGAATCTGGAGCACGGCGGGTGTGGCATTGACTTGCATGTGGCGAGATCCTGTCCTGTAGTCCTGAACCGAGCATAGCAACAAAGCTGCGTCGGCAGAAAGCTGAAATACTGCCAAAAAAAATCCCGCTGTCAGCCTGGCCGGCAGCGGGATTTCATCCTGCAATCCACCGTGTTACTGAGCGGCGAACTCTGCCTTCTCTTCGTCGGTGATTTCCTTGAGGCTGAGCTTGATGCGGCCACGGGCGTCCAGGTCTGTCACTTTCACCAGCACGTCCTGTCCTTCCTTCAGATAGTCGCCGACATTTTCGACGCGATCATTGGAAATCTGGGAAATGTGTACCAGTCCGTCCTTGCCGGGCAGAATGGTGATGAAGGCGCCGAAGTCCACGATACGGGCCACTTTGCCCATGTAGAGACGACCGACTTCTGCTTCCGCCGTGATGCTCAGTACGCGGGCAATCGCTGCGTCGCGTGAGGTGGCATCTTCGCCATAGATGCGGATGTTGCCATCATCATCGATGTCGATGGACGCACCGGTTTCTTCGGTGATGCCGCGAATCACGGCGCCGCCCTTGCCGATCACGTCACGGATCTTGTCCGGATCAATCTTCATCATGGCCATGGAAGGTGCATTTTCAGACACCGCGGCGCGTGGCTTGCTCATGACCTTGTTCATTTCACCCAGAATGTGGATGCGGGCTTCATGTGCCTGGTGCAGAGCGATTTCCATGATCTCTTCAGTGATGCCCTGAATCTTGATGTCCATCTGCAGTGCCGTCACGCCATTGGCGGTACCGGCCACTTTGAAGTCCATGTCGCCCAGGTGATCTTCGTCGCCGAGGATGTCGGTGATCACGGAGAAGCGGTCGCCTTCCTTGATCAGACCCATCGCGATGCCTGCCACCGGTGCGGTGATGGGCACGCCAGCATCCATCAGCGCCAGCGAGCTGCCGCACACGGACGCCATGGAGCTGGAACCGTTGGATTCTGTGATCTCGGAGACCACACGAATGGCGTAGGGGAACGTGTCTTCAGACGGCATCACCGCCTGCACGCCACGCTTGGCCAGCTTGCCGTGACCGATCTCGCGACGCTTGGGGCCGGACATCATGCCGGTTTCGCCCACGCAGAACGGGGGGAAGTTGTAGTGCAGCATGAAGGCTTCCTTCTTGGAGCCCTCCAGGCCTTCGATCACCTGCGCATCACGCACGGCGCCAAGAGTCGTGACCACCAGCGCCTGTGTTTCACCGCGTGTGAACAGGGCAGAGCCGTGGGCCTTGGGCAGGACGCCGGTTTCAATGGAGATCGGACGTACTGTGCGGGTATCACGGCCGTCGATGCGCGGAGCGCCATCGATAATGCGGTTGCGCACCACTTTCTTCTCGATGGAGGCGAACACGCTGGAGACTTCCTCAGAGCTGGCGCCAGTCTCTTCCGTGGCGAACTGGGCCACAGCCTGCTGCAGCAGGGCTTCAAGAGCGTCGTAACGCTGCATCTTGTCGGAGATCTGGTAGGCATTGCCGATGCTTTCAGCGAAGGCGGCGCGGATGCCATCCACCAGCGGCTGGTTCACAACCACTGCCGGCAGTTCCCACATGGGCTTGCCTGCTTCAGCCTTGAACTCGTTGATCGCGTCGACGATGACCTGCATGGCCTCGTGGCCGAACAGCACGGCGCCCAGCATCTGGTCTTCGCTCAGCTGCTTCGCTTCGGATTCCACCATCAGTACGGCGGACTTCGTGCCGGCAACCACCATGTCCAGTGCTGAACTTTCCAGCTCCTTGACGTTGGGGTTCAGCACATAGCCGTTCTGCAGGTCGTAACCCACGCGGGCTGCGCCAACCGGCTCCAGGAACGGAATACCGGAAATGGCCAGAGCGGCGGATGCACCAATCAAGGCTGCAATATCCGGGTCCTGATCCTTGCTCGCGGAAATGACAGTACACACCACTTGTACTTCATTCATGAAACCTTTGGGGAACAGCGGTCTGATGGGACGATCGATCAGACGGGAGGTCAGTGTTTCCTTCTCGGTAGGACGGCCTTCACGCTTGAAGAAACCACCGGGGATCTTGCCGGCTGCGTAGGTCTTTTCCTGATAATTCACTGTCAGCGGGAAAAAGTCCTGTCCCGGTTTGATCTGCTTCTTGCCAACGACTGTCGCCAGAATCTGGGTATCACCCATGGTGACGATGACTGCGCCTGTTGCCTGGCGGGCAACCTTGCCTGTTTCCAGCGTCACGGTGTGTTTCCCGTACTGGAACGTCTTGCGTACGATATTGAACATACTTTATTCCTGTATTTTTATTTTGACCCCGGCACCATTGCAATGACATCCCTGTCAAACAAGGTCGATCTATCATCTCTTCATCATTGAATTACTGTTACGACTAGCGACGCAGACCCAGCTTCTTGATCAGAGCAGCATAACGATCTGTGCTCTTGCCACGCAGGTAGTCCAGCAGCTTGCGACGGCTGTTGACCATGCGAATCAGGCCACGACGGGAATGGTGGTCATGCGTGTGCTCTTTGAAATGCGACTGCAGGTGGTTGATGTTCTCGGTCAGCAGAGCCACCTGGACTTCAGGTGAACCTGTGTCGCCTTCGCCCTGCGCGTATTCCTTGACGATTGCTGCTTTCTGTTCTGGTGTTAATGCCATCTCTCTTCTCCAAATATGCGACATTGAAAAAACCCTTCACGCCAATCGTGAAGCGGCCTTCGTTCTCGACATCCTTGCCGAACCAGAATAACCACGCATATTGATAGTCATCTGGACTTCTCCTTCAATTACGGTACTGCACATTCGTGACAGTTCTGTCTGTCATGCCTGGGTTCGCATCAGGTGGCGAACAGGCGTTTCGGGGCGACACGCCCGTCTTCCAGGATCGTGCCGATGCCGATGAATTCTTCGCGGTCGTAAAGGCGGACCAGCCCGGAGGTGGGCAGATGCCGCACCAGCACTGCCTGCCCCTGCTTGAGATACGCAGCCGTCTCTTCCGGCAGCCTGACCTCGGGCAAGTCCTGCACGGCGCAATCCGTGGCCTGCAGCCACGGGTCCAGTGCTGCAAGTCCGCCCGCTTCCTTCAGTTGCGCGAGGGTGGCCATCGTAACACACTGCGCCTCCCCGAAGGCACCTGCCTGCAGGCGCCGCAGCGTCTGCACATGGGCGCCACAGCCCAGCACTTCGCCGATATCTTCTGCCAACGTCCGCACATAGGTGCCTTTGCTGCAGAAGATCTCCAGGTCGGCCGTTGCGGCCGCAGCATCGAAGCCCAGCAGCGTCAGCGCATGGATCGTCACGGGGCGCGCGTCTCGCGCCACTTCCTTGCCGGCGCGGGCCAGCTTGTATAGCGGCTGACCCTGGTGCTTCAAGGCCGAATACATGGGCGGGGTCTGCTCGATATCCCCTGTGAACGCCAGAATCGCCTCCTGCACAGCCACCGCAGTGACATGCGCTGCGGAACGCTCGTCGATCACACGCCCTTCAGCATCAGCCGTATCCGTCCGCACGCCCAGCTTGATCGTGGTGCGATAGCGTTTGTCGGAATCCAGCAGAAACTGCGAAATCTTGGTGGCCTCGCCGAAACAGATCGGCAGCACGCCAGTTGCCAGCGGGTCAAGACTCCCGGTATGCCCGGCTTTCTCGGCCTCGAACAGGCGTTTGACCTGTTGCAGACAGGCGTTCGAACTCATGCCGATCGGCTTGTCCAGCACCAGTATGCCGTCGATGTCCCGGCCCTTGGCCTTGCGATATTGCGCCACGTACTGCCTCTCAGCCTGCTGCCGTCAGGACTGGTGTTCGCTGTCAGCGGCCAGTGCCTTGTCGATCAGCGACGACAGGTATTGTCCGCGTGCCACGCTCTGATCATAGTGAAATATCAGTTTGGGCGTGGTGCGCAGGCTGGTGCGTTTGGCAAGCAGTGAGCGCAGATAGCCGGAAGCGACATTGAGCGCCTTGAGACTCTCTTCCACTTCCAGTTTGTCCAGCGCACCAGCCTTGTCCAGCGTCACGCCCGGTGCCAGCCCGGACACGCCATCGACCGAGCCCATCACGGTCACATACACATCGGCATGGGCAAGATCGCGGCTGACTTTCACGCCAGTCACCGACACCATACCGACACGCGGATCGTTGACTTCGAGCTGAATCAGCAGGGCAAGCTCCCGCTGAATCTGGTCGGCCACGCGCTGCAATCTGGGTGATACATTTGCCATAGCGGTTCCCGGCGCTTTACAGCGTTCTGGCCACCGCAGTGGTCTGATACACCTCGATCTTGTCGCCAATCTGCACGTCGTTGTAGTTCTTCACGCCGATACCGCACTCGATCCCCATGCGCACCGAACTAGCCTCGTCCTTGAAACGACGCAGGGATTCCAGCTCGCCTTCGTAGATCACCACATCATTGCGCAACACACGGATCGGCTTGGAACGATAGACGGTTCCCTCGATGACCATGCTGCCGGCGATCTGGCCGAACTTCGGCGAATTGAAGACATCGCGCACTTCGGCCACGCCGAGGATTTCCTCGCGCAATTCCGGGGTCAGCATGCCGCTCAGGACTGCCTTGGCATCGTCGATCACGTTGTAAATGATGTTGTAGTAACGAAGCTGCAGACCTTCGTTCTCAATGATCTCGCGCGCACTCTTGTCGGCGCGCACATTGAACCCGATGATCGTGGCCTTGGAAGTCGCCGCCAGTTGCGCATCCGTTTCGGAAATGCCACCAACACCCGCAGAGACGATGTTCACCTGCACTTCGTCAGTGCCCAGCTTGTGCAGCGACGACACGATCGCCTCAAGAGAGCCACGCACGTCCGTCTTCAGAACGACGTTCATGATGCCCACATTGGCGCGACCAATACCGGCGAACATGGTTTCGACCTTGTTGGTCTGCTGCATGGCCACCTTGCTGTCCTTGTGACGTTCGCGGCGCTGTGCTGCCACTTCCTTGGCCATCTTCTCGTCGGCCACGACGACGAACTCGTCACCGGCTTCGGGCACACCATTCAATCCCAGAATTTCCACGGGGATGGACGGACCGGCAGCCTTCACGGACTGGCTCATCTCGTCGATCAGGGCGCGAACACGACCATACTCTTGCCCTACCAGCACTACGTCGCCTACTTTCAGCGTGCCGTTCTGGACCAGCACGGACGCCACAGGGCCACGGCCCTTGTCGAGACGGGATTCGATGACCACACCCTTGCCCGGAGCGTCGACATGGGCTTTCAGTTCCAGCAACTCGGCCTGCAGCAGGATGGATTCCAGCAACTCTTCGATACCCTGCCCTGTATGGGCTGACACTTCCACGAACTGCGTGTCACCTCCCCATGCGTCAGAGATCACGTTCAAATTGGCCAGCTCGCTGCGCACGCGATCCAGATCGATGTCGGGCTTGTCGACCTTGTTGATTGCCACCACCAGAGGGACGCCTGCAGAGCGTGCGTGCTGCACGGCTTCTTCTGTCTGCGGCTTCACGCCGTCATCTGCTGCAACCACGAGAACCACCACATCCGTTGCCTTGGCACCGCGTGAGCGCATGGCGCTGAACGCAGCATGGCCGGGGGTGTCAAGGAAACAGATCATGCCGCCGGGGGTTTCCACGTGATAGGCGCCGATGTGCTGCGTAATGCCACCCGCCTCGTGGGAGACCACGGACGCCTTGCGGATGTAGTCCAGCAGCGAGGTCTTGCCATGGTCGACGTGACCCATGACCGTCACTACCGGTGCGCGCGGCGCAGATTCGGCACCACCGTCATAGGCAATTGATTCGTAAAGGCTTTCTTCCAGCGCGTCCGCAGAGACAAACTTGGCCGTATGGCCCATCTCTTCCACCAGCAGGGTGGCGATGTCCTGATCGAGCACCTGGTTGATGGTCGCCATGACGCCCATCTTGAAGAGCATCTTGACCACTTCGGCAGACTTGACCGACATCTTCTGTGCGAGGTCTGTGACGGAATTGGCTTCTCCGATGGCGATCTCACGGGAGATGAATTCCGTCGGCTTCTCGAAGCCATGCTGCTTGGCAGCGCGAGACTTGCTCTTGCGACCGCCACGACGACCACGACTGTCACCATACTCACTGTCTTCAAGCACGAAGTCATCGACGCGCCCTTTGACCTGCTTTCTGGCAGGCGCCTTGTCTTTCTTGCGGAAGGCGCCTTTGTCATCGTCCTTCACATCAGGCTGATCCTTCTTCAGTCCCTTGTTCAAATCTGGACGTGCGGCGGGAGCCGCTGGTGCCGGGCGGCGCGCTTCAACCACTTCCGGAGCCCGCTCCACGACTTTCTCGGCAGCGGCCTTTTCATGGGCCGGCGCAACAGACTCAACGGACGCTTCAGCCTTGATATTGCTCTCGACCTGCACACCAGGGGCGTCCGGTTGCTGTTCGAATTCCTGCCCCTGTGCCGACAGTTCTTCCGCCTGATCGAGCGCTTCTGCGCCCTCTGCTTCACCCGGGAGTTCGCTGCGCTTTACATAAGTGCGCTTCTTGCGGACTTCCACAGCAATGGTCTTGCCACGGCCATGATTGCTGGCCGATTTGAGCGTCTCCACCGTCTTGCGCTGGAGCG
>CAMCRC010000028.1 GCA_945877175.1 Klebsiella pneumoniae
GCACAAATGGCCGGCGCGCGACTGATTCAGACCAATGTCGAGGAATTTGACCTGGTGAATCACGCCCTGCGCTGCGCAGGGCGGCCAGTGGTGCATTTCGACATCCTTTCTCTCAACCTGGGCTCGCAGCCCGACAGCAGTGCCATTCCCGGCGCCGACCGCTACGCCATCAGCGTCAAACCCCTGGCTGCCTTCATGGAGCGCTGGGAACTGATCCAGCGTGACTATGACGCTGCCCTTGCGGCGGGTCAGCAGTACACGCTTGCGATTGTCGGCGGCGGACCCGCCAGCGTGGAACTGGCCTGCGCGATGCAGGAACATCTGCACACGAGTCGAGGACCCAGGTTGTCACTGCGGATCGTGCTGTTGTGCGGGAGGCCCCGTCTGTTGTGGGGCCTTGCGTCCAAGGCCGGGGAGCTGGCCATGCACGCGCTGCAGGATCGCGATATCGACGTGCGACTGAATTGTCGCGTGCTGGCAGTGGAAGCCGGCCAGCTGCGTGTGCAAGACAGCATTCCCGGTCGTGAGAGCCAAGTGAGCAGCCTTGTGTGCAATGCCACGATCATCGCTACCGGCGCTGCCGCCGCGCCCTGGCTGAAATCCACTGGCCTGGCACTCGACTCCAAAGGGTTTGTGAGAGTAAACGATCGCCTGCAATCCCTGAGTCATCCCTTCGTCTTCGCTGCCGGCGACATCGCGGCCATCGCCGGACAACCACGCCCCAAGGCGGGTGTCTATGCGGTGCGCCAGGGCATGCCACTGGCGCGCAATCTGCGGCGCTTCGCTCAAGACGAATCCTTGTTTCCCTATACGCCGCAGACCAAGGCGCTGGCACTGTTGTACACCGGCAATGAGCAAGCCATCGCCACCCGAGGCCAATGGGCGGCCCAAGGCCACTGGGCATGGCGCTGGAAGGACTGGATAGACAAGCGCTTCGTGGAGAAATACTCGAGGCCCTCGCCGCCGGCGCAGGCCCAGGAACTGCGCTGCGCCGGCTGTGCGGGAAAAGTCAGCAGCCACATGCTCAGCCGCGTGCTGGCCAATCTGCACCCCTGCACGCACAACGATATCCTCAGCGCCCACGGCAGCACCGAAGATGCCTCCATCGTTCGAATTGACGACAAGCGCGTACTGCTGCAGACCGTCGATCATTTCCGAGCATTCGTGAACGATCCATATCTTTTTGCGCGCATTGCCACAGTGCATTGCCTTGGCGACATTCATGCCATGGGAGCCACTGCCCACAGCGCACTGGCCATTGTCAGCCTGCCTCACGCGGCGGCAGACATCATGGAAGACCAGATGTTGCAGGTGATGACCGGCTGTACCGAGGTGCTCAATGCCCACAACACAGCTCTGATTGGAGGTCACTCGGGCGAGGGCGGCGAACTGAGTTTCGGCCTGAGCGTGAACGCCTTCGCCGATGCTGACAAACTGCTGCGCAAGACCGGCCTTCAAACCGGCGACCGACTCATTGTTTGCAAGGCACTTGGAACCGGCACACTGTTCGCCGCAGACATGCGCTACCAGGCCAGACAACGCTGGATCGCGCCGGCGCTGAACCAGATGCAGCAGTCCAGCCAGCTCGCGGCACAGATCTTCCTGCAACACGGTGCACACGCCTGCACCGATGTCACGGGCTTCGGACTGCTGGGGCATCTGCGGGAGATGTGTGGAACGAACGGCACTGAACTGACACTCTGGCTGTCGGCGCTGCCGGTGCTCGACGGGGCCTTGAAGTGCCTTGAACAAGGCTGGCACAGCTCGCTGCATGGTGACAACGCGCGCCATGCCGAGGTGCTGGCCAATGCTCAGGCGATGGCCGACTCCACCCTCGTGCAGCTGCTGTATGACCCCCAGACTTCCGGTGGCCTGCTGGCTGCCGTCAGCCCGGATCAGGAACAGTCCTGTCTCAATGCCTTGCACGCCGCGGGTTATCACGCCGCCGTCTGCATTGGCGTAGTAACTCGAGCAGACAGCGGCGCAACGCTTGTCTCGCTGCAAGAAAACACTCCGGCCACCTGAGGTAGCTACGCAATGAACATGATCCGCCCCCTGATTCTGCTGCTGACATCTCTTCTCCTGCAGACTGGCACACCACAAGGAATCGCACAGCAGGCCGGCACAGTTGTTGATCAGGAACTTGGCCAGCGCCACTACCGGCGCGGCAACACCTACAACAATCTTGAGCGCCATGACGAAGCCATCACGGAGTATCAGCTGTCCATCACGGCAGATCCGAACTTCGCTGATGCCTATCGCAACCTCGCCAACATCCTGTATTTCCAGAAGCGCTATCTGGAGGCCATTCCCATGTTCCAGCGCTTCATCGACCTGCAGAAGGAGCCCTCAGCAGGGCTGATCGCCGCTCTCAATACACTCGGGCAGCTGCTGCGCGATGAACAGCGCTTTGCAGAAGCCCTGCCGGTGGACCTGAGAGCCATCGAGCAAGACCCGAAGAATGCCTCGCAGATCTATGTGATGGGCAATACTTATTTCAATGCAGGGTTTGCGAACGAAGCGGCACAGGTCTATGTACAGGCGTTGAAAGTCATGCCCGAGGATGCCTATCTGCATCGGTCGCTGGGCCGGATGTATGAAGACATGGGGCGCCTTGAAGAGGCCCTGGCGCAGTATCGCGCGGCAGCCGCCATAGACACTGCCTCGGATTTCTACAAGGACCTGGTCAGTTCTCTGGAAGCACGCCTGGCGCAGCAGCCGACGCAGTCACAGAGCCAGTAAGCACTTCGCCACTCGTCTCTCTTCAGCGCGGCAACAGCCGCTCGCGCTCAGCGGCAGGCAGTTTCATGATGGCCTCCACCTCGAGGTAGAAGCGCGCAAGGTCTCCATCGGCTTCAGCCAGCATGCCTTCAAAGAAGGGCACCAGCACGTTGTAAGACGCGACTGTTGCCAGCTGAGCGTTGTTCAAAGGGCCGGCAAACCAGCGATCGTAGCCGTTGTAGCCCCAGGTCTCGCGCAGCTGTGCATACTCCGCGCGCATGGCATCCTGCACAGCCTGCTTGCCCGCGCGCTTTTCCTCCGTTGTCAGCACCTGCGCATAGAGCGACTTCAGTGCGTCTCTGTGCGTGGTGACCAGGGCGACAAACGCTTCCTGCATGCGATTCTCCTGCGCCATCTGCTCGCCCAGACCTCCTTGCGGATGGCGTTCAAGCCAGCGGCGCAGCCCTTCCCGCTCCACAAAGGTGGCAAAACTCTCGTTGAACATGGTGTCGCCGGGCAGATAGAGGCGCTGATGGGCGAGTTCGTGAAACAACAGCGCGACCAGCCGATGATCGGGACGGCGCAGCACGGCGCTGGTGAGCGGGTCATCAAACCAGCCCAGCGTAGAGTAAGCGTCTACGCCGCCGCTGTAGACATCCAGCCCCTTCCCGGTCAATTCGGCGGCAAAGCGCTGTGCAGCCTCTTCCCGAAAGTAACCGCGATAAGACACGCAGCCCGCAATGGGATAGCACCACTGGGTTGGCTCCGTGGAAAACTCCGGCGCTGCAAAGACGTTCCAAAGCACAAAGGGCTGCTCCAGTGCCGTGAAGCTGAGATAACTGTCGCCTGCCTGCAAATGCAGGTCCCGGGCAGCGAAGTCTCGCACATCCAGCACCAGCTGGAGCTTGCGACGGGTCTCAACATCAAGGCCTGGCGATTGCAGAAGGGAGTCGATTTGCTGCCTGCCGAGCAGAAGAGACATCTGTCCCTTAGCAGCCTGCCCGTAATAGCCCACCGTCTCGCAGGAGACGAAGAGAGAGAGGACCAGCAGTGAAAATACAGAGAAGGAGAGAGCCTTGCGCATGGAAGACTCCGGGGACAGGCTACTCGCGCGGCTGCAGCGTGATCTCGAAGAGATTGCCCCAAAGCTTGCCGGTCACGAAAAGCCGGCCGTCGGTGCTGCCTTCCTGAGCAAGCCAGGCTATGCCGTTCAGCACGGCATCCGGCCCGCCTGTCTGCGTCTGCGCCGAGAGTCCTTCGAGGTCCACCACTGCATTCACAATGCCAGTGGCCGGGTCGATGCGCACGATCTCGTCCGTCTGCCAGACATTGGCCCAGACTTCGCCGTTGATGTACTCCAGCTCGTTGAGATAATTCACCGGCGTGCCCTCCAGCGTCACGGGCACCTTGCGCACGACCTGGAACGTTTCGGGCTCGATGAACTGCAGCTCGGCAGTGCCATCGCTCAGGATCAGATGCGTGCCGTCCCAGGCCAGCCCCCAGCCTTCGGTCGGATGGTAGTGAGAGGTGATGGTCTCGAAGGTATTCAAGTCGTACACGAAGACGATATTGGACTGCCAGGTCAATTGAAAAATGCGCTCACCGACAATGGAAATGCCCTCGCCAAAATAGCGGCTGGGAAGACGGATGCTCTGCAGTACTGCCCCTTTTTCCCAGTCTATTCTGCTCAATGACGAGCGGCCATTGCGGCCCGTGCCCTCGTAGAGATAGCCGCCGTTGAATTCCAGCCCCTGCGTGAAGGCATCCGTGCGGTGCGGATAGGTGTTCACCACCTCGAATCCGTATACCGGCACCTCGGCCTGCACGACACTGGCTGTCAGCAGCAGTACTGCGCTCAAAAGGGTATTTTTCAACATGGGCAGAGAGCCTGGCGTTCCTTGATCGATGGCAGAATTTCCGCCCGGGTTGCTGTGCTAGACTGCCCCCGAACGCTCTGAACCAAGTCTATGGAGGAAGCCATACCATGGCAAGCAATTGTCTGTTCTGCAGGATTGCGGCGGGTGATATCCCGTCCACCACCGTATACAGCGATGACGATGTCTACGCCTTTCGCGACATCAATCCCGCTGCGCCACAACACATCCTGATCATTCCGCGCAAACACGTTCAAAGTCTGGCCGACGTGGAAGTCGAAGACGCCGCGATGCTGGGTCGCCTGCTGCTGAGTGCGCGCAGGATTGCCGAGCAAGAAGGGTTTGCACAGACGGGTTTCCGCAGTGTCTTCAACACCGGCGTGGATGGCGGCCAGACCGTCGGCCACATGCATTTGCATCTGCTGGCCGGACGCGCCCTGCACTGGCCACCGGGCTGATCAGCGTCCCAGCTGCGCGCGCAGCGTCTGCAGACTGACGGCATCCGCACCGAACACGCCATGCTCGGTGATCAGGGCCGTGACCAGCCGGGCAGGCGTCACGTCGAACCCATAATTGTTGACCGCACTGTGACTGGCCATCACCTGCACGCGACTCAAAACGCCCTCCGTATTGAGTCCCTGCATGTGGGACACCTCGCTGCCATGGCGCTGTTCGATCGGAATCTCACGCAGACCATCCTGCAGGCTGAAATCGATGGTGGACACGGGCAGTGCCACGAAGAAGGGAATGCCGTTGTCATGGGCGGCGAGTGCCTTCAAATAGGTCCCGATCTTGTTGCAGACATCGCCGGTAGCAGTCGTTCTGTCGCTGCCTACAATGCACAGATCCACTTCCCCGTGCTGCATGAGATGCCCTCCGGCGTTATCGACAATCACGGTGTGGGGGATGCCTTCCTGCTGCAGCTCCCATGCGGTGAGGAAAGCACCCTGATTGCGGGGCCGGGTTTCGTCTACCCAGACGTGCAGAGGGATTCCGTGGGCATGCGCCTTGTAAAGCGGCGCCAGCGCAGTGCCCCAATCTACTGTCGCCAGCCAGCCAGCATTGCAGTGGGTGAGCACATTCAGACAAGCAGCAGCAGGATTGGCAACGCGCTTTGCTGCCCAGATTTCTTCCAGCAAATGCAAGCCATGGTCACCAATGGCACTGCAGGCCTGGGCGTCTTCCTCTGCGAGTGTTTGCGCCAGCGCCAGCGCCGCCTCTGCGCGCGCGGCGAATGCCAGAGGTTCGAGGTGTGAGCGGACTCTGTCGAGCGCCCAGCGCAGGTTGACGGCGGTCGGGCGGGTATTCAGCAGTCGCGCACAGACTGCAGCGAGGTCATCGGCCCCTTCGCGCAGCGCCAGCGCGACACCAAATGCGGCAGTCACGCCAATCAGTGGCGCGCCGCGAATCTGCATGCTGACGATGGCATGGCAGGCATCGTCCAGCGTGCGCAAAGCGGCAATTTCGAAATGGTGGGGAAGGCGCGTCTGGTCGATGACCTTTACGCAATCCTGCGTGGCATCAAACCAGATCGTGCGGCAGGGCTGTCCATTCACATGCATGCTGAATCCTCAGATCACGCGCTCGTTACCGCCATCGACGGGCACCTGCGCGCCGGTCGTCTTCGCGAAGCCGTCACCGGCCATCAGCACCGCCAGTCGCGCCACATCACGGGACTCAATCGTGCAACCGAGTACATTGTTGCGTTTGTACTCCTCGACACTCATCTGATAATTGCGCGCGCGAGATGCCAGCACATCGTCTGTCCAGATGGCTGTGTCGAACACGGCATTGGGGTGCAAGGTGTTGACACGGATGCCTTTCGAGCCCAGCTCCAGAGCAGCCACGCGCGCCAGTTGTGCAAGACCGGCCTTGGCGACGGAATAGGCTCCGGCACCGGGCCCCGGGGCGGAGACGTTCTTGGAACCGATGAACACCACGCCTGCTTGCTGTCCTTTTTCCAGGAACGGTATGCAGGCACGCAACAGGGCCATATGGGAATTCAGATTGAGCGCAAGGGACGCGTTCCAGACCTTGTCGTCCATGGCGTCGAGCGGACAGCTTGCCGGAAAATTGCCGGCATTGCTGACCAGCACGTCAATACCGCCGAAGTGCGCCACACCCGTGTGCACCGCGGCCTGAATCTGCGTCACCGACGTAACATCGCACATCAGGCCAAGTACCTGAGCGCCGGACCACTGACTGACAATGCCAGGGGCGATATCCAGAGCGATCACGGCCGCCCCCTTGGCGACGAACGCATCCACACAGGCCTTGCCAATCCCAGAGGCTGCACCAGTCACAAGCACCACGCGCCCTTCGAATTCGGCCCGCACCGGCCCGCGCTTGAGCTTGGCCTGCTCCAACTCCCAGTATTCCAGATCGAACAAATCCTGCGCTGGCAGTGCCGTCCAGCCGCCGAGTGCCTCGCCCCACTGAATGGCACGCACGGTGTGCTGGCTGATGTCCTGAACCACATTCAGCCGCTTGCCGTCCTGCGCCAGATAGACCATGCCTCTGTCCCGCCACACCCCGACACGGGCAACAACGTCCAGGCAAGTGTGGTGAGCACTGGCATGTCGGCTGAACCGTGCATGGTAGTCTTCGGCAAATTGCGCCAGCCCCGGGAGCGGATCAGCTGCGAAGATCGCAGCGTGGGGCTTTGTATGAATGCTGTGGTCGGGGGTGAGCGGCCCACGAGTGGCAATTGCGGCGACGTCGCTGCGCTGCGCGAAGCCTGCGGCCAAGGGCGCTGAGTCCCAGCGGGCAAGAACCGGATACCCCATCTGCTGGCTCGCGGCCTGGCGCAGACTGGCAAGGTGCAGGTAGTCCTCTGGCACTGGCTCAATGGAGGCCACCGCCTCTGCCTGCCAGGCACTCGCTCTTTGCAGGTATTCTTCTGCTTTGTTGACCAACGCGATCATGCGTTCATAACTGGCGCGGCAATCGTCATCAAACGTGATGATGCCATGATGCAGAAGCACGATGCCCTGCAAGCGGCTCCAATCGACTCCCTGGGTGGCCTGATGAACTTGCTGCGCAAGAATGAAGCCGGGCATGACATAGGGCAACACCAGCACATCGTCTCCATAAAGAACACGCAGTGCCTGCTCGCCATCCGGGCTGTTGCTGATGGCAACTACAGCGTCTGCGTGGGTATGATCAACATAGCGGGTCGGAATCAATGCATGCAGGATGGCTTCCACGGAGGGCGTTGGTGCAGCCGGATCAAGCAGAGCGAGCCGCAATTCGCGCATCATGCCGGTGTCCGAAAGGGCCGGCAGTGCAGCCAGCGCCTTGAGGTAGTCGAGTCGCACGGGGGCAAATCCAGCGGCGGTAATGGTTTGCAGATCCCAGCCGGAGCCTTTGACGAACAACACCTCTTCATCATGACCGAAGACGTTGCGCATACTACCCTTCACAGAGGTATTGCCGCCTCCATGGAGAACCAGATCGGCTGTTCGCCCCAGCAACTGCGAACTGTATACTCGAAGCCCCAGTTGGGGATCACGGGCATACCGCGCCGCCTCTCGCTCATTCCACAGACTCAACATGTCAATTCCCCCTCCCATTCCGCCGACTCTGAAATGAAAAACGCACCCGTGGGTGCGTTTCTCGAAATGCCTGACTGCGGAAGATGCCCGACGGGCATCAAGCAGACACTGGTTGCTTACGGCTCAATGATGGAGACATTCATCACACCAGCCTGACGGGCAAAGTCCATGACTGCCACCAGCGTCTGCACGTTGGAGCGCACATGCGGCTTCACAATCAGCGTGGCAGCAGGATTCTCTGCTTTCAGTCGGTCAATGTTGGAGCGGATCTGGCTCAACAGAATCGGTCGTGGTTCACCGTTCAGAATGATGTCGTTGTTGGCTCCAAGCTCGATCAGAATGTTCTTGAGATCACTTTCCTGATCGGTGGGCGGTGCATTGTTATTCGCACTGCTGGCAGCGTCTATCGCTGTCTCAGACAGGAACGTTGCCGTTACTACGAAGAAGATCAAAAGGATGAACACCACGTCCAGCATGGGGGTCAAGTCAACATTGCTTTCATCGTTCTTGCGTGTTCCGGCCAGTTTTCTCATTGTTCTTTACCTTACCTTGTTTTGAAGTCTTGATCATAAAGACCCGATTTCTTGATATTGGTCGATCGAAACAAAGACCGACTCTTCTAATTGGTGCACTTTTTTCGTGATTATTGCAGATCGGCGGTAGTGCAATGAGCACCAAGGCTCAACCGACTGAGGACCAAGTATACCCGATAAAGATTTGTCTACAAGCCCCGAAAGCAGGGCGCTGCGGACCGGAGCTCAGGCTCCTCCGGTCCGCCACTGAGACGGACTTTACTGCAGGGAATCCACAGTAAACTTAACGATTTCAGCGAGTTGCTTGGACGGCTTGGCATCGCGGGAATTGACGCGCAGGCCATAAAGCACATTCATCAATGCCTCTACAGCGAAGTCGGCAGACACGCCCTTCTTGAGCTTGCCAGCCTTTTCGGCATCCTTTACGCGCTTGAGCAATGCCTTGCGAACTATTGCAAAGGAATTGCGGACAATCTTCTGGATGTCCTTGTTGTAGTTGATGCTTTCACAAAGGGAGTTGACCAGCAGACAACCCATGCCACGCTGCTTGTTGGTCACGGAAATCACAGTCAAATCGAAGTATTTCTCGATTGCCGCCCAGGGGGCCAGGTCTGCATTGTTCAGTGAAGCGTCCAGATCCTTGGCAATGAGCTTGTTGTAGTGGTCGAGACACGCCTTGAAAAAGGTGTCCTTGTCGCCGAAAGAGTTGTACAGAGTGCCTCGGTTGATGCCCGTCACATCCAGTAACTTCTGCACGGAACTGGCTTCAAAACCTTCGCGCCAGAACTGCTCCATCGCATTGGTCAATACATCGTTGTACTCAAATTCAACTGGTCTCGCCATAATAAGTGCTCGGTCTCTTCTAAAAAATTGATACATGATCAGCCGCAGAAAATGCTGATCCAACTGGAATTTCAACGGGCAGGATTGTATTACAGGGCATTCCTTTTTACATCTAAAGATACAAAAAAATACATATTTCAGAACTTGGAAAATTCGCGATATTCAGCCACGAAAACCATACCTGGATAGATAGAACACCTGTTCTATTTTATGCGGAACTCGCTACATGAATCCGGTTCATACGCCGGCAGCTGTCACTATCAGTCCGATCAGCCCGCCCAGAACACCACCCCAGACCACCAGCCAGCCCAGATGCTTCTTGATCATGGCCTGCACGATCTCCTTGACCAACTGGGGCGTCAGCTCATCCAGGCGGCGGTCAACAATGTGCTCTATGCGTGTATACAGACTCTCGCGCCCTTCCGTTGCATTGGCGATCCCTTCAGCCAGACTGGCGCGAAATGCGTCAGAGTCCACCACACCCAGAAAGTACTCGCGCATCTTGCGCACGAAGGGTTCACGCAGCGAATTCAACGCATCTCTTCCGCCAAACATTCCCAGCATGGTGCCGAAGGACGACGCCATGATGACATCGAGCAAGGCGTCAAAAGCCTTCTCCAGATCCAGTTTGTTGACCAGCTTTTGAATCTCGGCATCCAGGCCGCGGGCCACACTGCCCGACTGCTGCATGAATTTGTCGATGTTCTCCTGGCTGAAGAACTGCTGCATGATCAGCTTGCGTATGCCGTGTTTGAATTCTTCAAAGTGCAATGGCACGACACCCGACCCGTAGAATCCAGGTACGCGCTCGAACAGCATGTGGATTGCCAACCAGTTGGTCAGGCTGCCGGAAAGCGCGAACAGCCCCACGCTCATGAACCAGGGTGCACCAGAGAAGGGCAACAAGCCGATCAGTATCAGCACGCCGGCAAGCAGGTTGGTGAGCAGACTTTTATCGAGAGTCACGGGATATTCCCAGGGAAAGGCCGCGGCGAACGCGGCTGGCGGCGCATGATACGGGAAAGCAGAATGCCGATTCAACCAGCGTACACCGTTGTTACAGTCGCCGGTGATTTTGTATGGGCATTTTGCCACGCAAGGCGTGCAAGGCATTCAGGTCAATGTCTGCCACGGCGATACCTTCGCCACTTTCAACGCGGGCCAGCACGCGCCCCCAGGGATCAACAATCATGGAATGCCCCCAGGTCTCGCGGGTAGCATTGTGGACACCGCCCTGATTCGCCGCCAGCACATAGCACTGATTTTCGATCGCACGCGCACGCAGCAGTACCTCCCAGTGCGCTTCTCCCGTCACCTTAGTGAAGGCAGATGGGACGGTGAGTATCTCCGCTCCCTGCTCCAGCAGCTTGCGATACAACTCGGGAAAACGCAGGTCGTAGCAGATACTCAATCCTATGCGCCCTGCAGGGGCATCCACGCAGACGATTTGGGATCCTGGTTCAAAACTACGTGATTCCGAATACTGCGCCTGACGATCATCAACCTGCACATCGAAAAGATGCATCTTGTCGTAACGGGCAACCATCTCCCCTTTCGGGTCGAACACCAGACAGGCCGGACGCACCCGTCCTCCTGTCACCTGCTCTGCGGTCACTTCTCCGGCGATCTGCGGACGCGTGCTGAGAGGCATGCTGCCCGCAATCAACCAGACCCCTTTTTCCTGTGCCTGCTGCCTGAGAAAACCCTGCAGCAGCCCCTCCCTGTTGCCCTCTGCTTCCGCAAACTGGCTCAACGGTCCGCCATCAAGGACAGCGAAATTCTCGGGGAGCAGTATCAACCCGGCACCCTGCTCCTGCGCCTGGGCGATCAGCCTGGAGGCCGCACTCAGATTCGCGTGTACATCACCGGAACTGACCATCTGAACTACAGCCGCTTTGTGATTCATCTCACTCTCCGTCAAAACTTCAGTGGATCAGGCCTGTGGTACGGACGCATCGCCCGCAGGAGCCAGCGGTGGCGCCGCAGGAGCAGTGCCCGGCGCCGGGTCGGTCCCGGGTGCGCCGAACACCTGGCTGAGGCGAGGTTCAAGACCCTCCCAGGGCCCCTGCAGGATGTACTGTGCACTGGTCAGGCTGTCCACCTGATCTCCAAAAATCTGATCGAACAGGAATACTCCCACAGCAACCTGCCAGTTGATGAGATTGTTGAGCACGGCAAGTCCGCTCATCCACGGAATGTTGTCACTGATCGGCAGAGTAATGAACATGCTGCCATCGATGGTCTGGCGCGTCAGATCAATCTGGCCGGCAATCTGGAACAGGCTCGCCGGACCGATGATCTGCAAGCGGTCTTGAATGGTCATGACCCCCTTGCTCAGCTCCACCTCTCCGAGGATCTGTTCATAAGAAAGCCCGCTGCGCAGCAGATCATCACTGAAACGCAGCCGCCGCATTACGGCATCGAAATTGATGATGCTGATCAGCTTCAACGCACTGTTGGCTGCACCGGCACTGCCCTGGAGAAAACGCCCTTCGTTGATGCGCATGTCCAGATTGCCACTCAGCGCGGTGGACGCGAAAAAAGCGGGACTGCCAGGCCAGTCCAGACTGGCATTGAACACGGCACTGGTGCTCTGCAGGCTGGGCGCATAGCCGAACGCACTCAGCACGGCGCCAAGATCGCCCGCCTCGAGCACAGCATTCATGTAGCTATGGTGCGCCTTGCCATCATAGGTCCATAGAAAGCGGCCCTCTTCCGCTTCACGCCCCGCACGGATACCACGGGCCTCGATCACGACATCGGTGAACTCGGCGCCGGCAGGCGTCGGATGCAAGGCGAATGCCCAGCGGCCGAAGTCAGCCTCGCCGCGCATGATGCTGTCGGCAGAGAACTGCATGGCAACGAAACGTCGCGGGTCAATATCCTGCAAGGCATCGATGCGCTCGGGAGGTTCGGGAGGTCCCATGAAGTTCGCCAGTTCCGGATTCAATTCCGGAGGCTCCGGGGCTTCGGGAGCCGGCAGATGCAGGTGGGTCAGATGTACTTGCAATGGCACACTGCGGACAAAGGGCAGCCGAACATCGCCGGCTATCATGTCGCTGGCCAGTGCAAAGTGCCATGCCCGATCCTCGGCCAGCACCTGCACATTCACCGCCGGAGCCGTCTGGCCGAATGCGTGCAGACTGCCAACCGTGACATCCGCCAGATTGAGCGCGTCGCGAAAATCTCCGAAGCCTGCAGAAGTGCCAGTGGATGTGCCTGTACCAGCACCTGCAGGCGCTGGACTGCGCAGCGTATCAATCCACGCCTGCAGATCCAGTTCCGGGAGACTGCCCACCACGTCAATACCGGGGGCGCTGGCATTCAGGCGCCGCACATTCAATGTCTGGTCCTGCGCGCCCAGATACACCAATCCGTCCCTGACGCGACCTTCAGCAATGCCGATGTTCAACGATGCGAGCTCAGCAAGACTGGCACGTATCTCCTGACGATCGTCAAGAAAGTCGATGTCCAGGGAGAAGTTCGTAGTGTCGCCAGCAGCCTTCTTGAAAGGTGCCGGGTAGTCCAGTTGCACTCCCTGAAGTGCGGACTGAATGTTGAGACTCCGCTGTGCAACAATACCTGACGCAGTGTCAGCACCAGCTGCCGGCTGGACGACGTCCAGACGTGCCACGTAATCCATTTCACCACGGATGCGTGACAGCAGATCCACGACGAAGCGACTTTGTCGCGGCCAGGCACTCAAGGCCTGCACACTGACCTTTCCGGAAATATCGACCGCAGTGGTGGTCGTACGCCCGGCATCTGCCGCACTGCTGAGAGTAACCGTGACGGGTTCTCCGAACAGGCTTGCCTGCAGGGCGTCTCCCTGCAGACCGGTCTGGGTATTGAAGTGCAGATCACCACTGATGGCGTCAAATTGAAGATCGAACTCCGGAATGGTCAATGCGTTGCCTTGCAGTTGCAGGGCAACATCGACACCCGGCTGGCTGCCAGGGACGTCAATCGGTATACCAAGGCCCAAGCCCAGATTGACGTTGCCAAAGCCTTCCCAGTTCTGGATCAGCGCGCCAATTCCACGCGTCGCAGGCGCCTGGGCAAGAAACGCCATCGCCTGGCTCGCCGTGCCATGACCGCGACCGGTGATCGCCAGAAAACTGCCCCGCCCCTGGGCATTGGGTCGAATAGTGGCATTGGTCGCATCGAAGCCAAGGCCAAGGGTCTGTCCGGAGCTTACGTGGATATCGACATTGTGGTCCGCAATCACAACGTGCCCTTCCAGTTGTTCCAGTGCCGGCCAATCGGGTCCGTAGACCAGTGTGCCGTCCTCGACATTGAAGACCAGCTGCAACGTTCTTTCTGTGTCAGTCGTGCCAGGCAACACAGAGCCACGGTAGATGAGGCCGCTGCTGAATGCGTCGCCACCCACGACAGCCCCATCGATCCAGTTCATGACGTTGCGCAGGTTCTCCGGGACTTTGGGGCCACGGGGCAGATACACCGACTTGCGGCTGATGTCACCCTCTGCCAGCCCCACCATCAGATCCAGTGTCGACGTGCGCTCAGTCTCGGAGGTCTTGCGGAAGTCGGTCGCAAAGCGCGCATGCCCCTTGAGCATGTCGTTCTCGGCAACAATCACACTGCTGACAAACCGAAGATGCTGCCCCTGTTCCATATCAAGGGCGAAATTGACACGCCCATTGACCCGATCATAAGCCCAGACATCGGTGAACATGTCTGGCAACTGCATCATGAAGCGACTGGAGTCCACCTCGGCCAGCCCTGTCAGACGCTGCGATGTCGCATCCAGACCCACCTCCAGGTAGCCGTCCATTCCCCATAATGACGGCACGCCGTCGCGCGCGTTGATGCTGACATCGCTTAGATTCGCCGACAGCGACAGCCGGGGTTGGGCCGCTGAATTTGCGTCCTCGGCCATGAGCCAGCGCAGATTGAGGTTCTGCAGCTCACCCCGGGGATTGTGTTCTGACAGCTGCACATCAGCCAGCGGTTCGAGCACGTCGAGCTGGGTGACGATGGCGCTCAGCAGCCCGACGTTGACTGAATCGGCAATCAGTTCGACCGACGCATCCGGCACGACTTTCAAATAGGCACTGCTCTCGCGCCAGACCACAGCGTCCAATTGCATGCGCAGATCCTGCACCCACACCTCCCACACGGAGGTCTCTTGCTGGCGCTGCACGAAAAAGCGGGTGCCGGCATCGCTCAGTTCGACAACGGGCCCACCATCGACCAGACCGAGCCCCAGCTTCGACAGCGCCACATTGCCCTGCGCGGAATGCAGCTGCCCACCCTCCAGCTTCGCCCACATCTCAGAAGTGCCAGCCAGTGACTGCAGCTGCGCGCCGCCGACTGCCAGACCTGACACGATTCCGGAATAATCATTTTCGGGAAACCGCACATACAGCTGGCCGGACAGCGTGTCACTTGTGTTGCCAGTCAGCTCGGCCGCAATGCTGACGGGCCCGATGACGCCCGCCTGAAGCAGCTCGGCGTGCATGTAGTGCTGGGCTCCGCGATTCTGCAGTTGCAGCCGGCTGCGTTCGAAAAGGACAGTGCGACCATCATTGCGCACCAGTGAGACGACAAGATTGCTGAGGCTGAGATTGCTGACGCGGGATGAAAGCTCCAGCACCTGATCCAATGTCAGCTGCGTCCCGGGGGAGGCTTCGAACCCGGAAATCTGCCAGCGCCCACTGGCGTCTTCACGCAGAGTAAACTCAGGATTGGCAATCTCCACGGCACGCAGAATCAGTTTGCGCTGCAGCAGACTGGCCAGGGTATCGATTTCCAGGGAGAGATTGTCGAGCAACACGAGTTGCTCGGTGGCCGATGCCAGTGTCGGGAAAATCAGAACCTGCTGCAGAGTGAGCACTGGATTGAAGCGCCGCCAACCACCTTCAATCGCCCCGATCTGAACCTGCTGCCCAATGCTGGCGGTCAGTTGCGATTCGATATCTTCACGGTAGTCGACAACGTAGGGCATCAGCTGACGCCCGACACTGACGTAGACAGCAACGAGCATCAGCAGCGTGAGTGCCAGTGCAATGCTGAGGGAAACTGTCTTCTTGAATATGGTGGCGATCATGGCGACATCGGCTCGGAGCCAGCGACATTGCGCGGGCAGCGTGGGGCACCCTAGAACAGCACAACGTCAAACTGTTCCTGAGTATACATGGGTTCCACTTCAAACCTGACCGTCTTGCCTATTAATTCTTCCAGGTCAGCGAGGGTGCTTGACTCTTCATCCAGCAGCCTGTCCACCACGCCCTGTGAGGCCATGACCAGGATCACATCGTTTTCGTAGACACGTGCAACCCGCATGATCTCGCGAAAAATTTCATAGCATATGGTTTCGGCGGTCTTGACCCGCCCCCTTCCCTTGCAGACAGCGCACTCGCTGCACAGCAGCTGACCGAGACTTTCGCGGGTGCGCTTGCGGGTCATTTCCACGAGACCGAGCTCGGACATGCCGGTAATTGTCGTGCGTGCATGATCTTTTTCCAGGGCTTTCTGCAAGGTACGCAGCACCTGCCGCTGGTGTTCCGGGTCTATCATGTCGATGAAATCCAGAATAATGATTCCACCAAGATTGCGAACACGCAGCTGTCGAGCGATTGCAGTGGCCGCTTCAAGATTGGTCTTGAGTATGGTCTCCGCATGGTTCTTGCTGCCGAGATACGCGCCTGTGTTGACGTCGATGGTTGCCATCGCCTCGGTCTGATCGATGATCAGATCACCCCCGGATTTCAGCTTCACCTGACGACCCAGTGCCTTGTTGATCTCCTCGTCAATACCATAGAGGTCAAAGATCGGCCTTTCTCCGGCATACAGCTCCAGCTTGCTGCGGAACTCCGGAATGAAGTCGTCGACGAAGCGCGCTATCTCGCTGCAGGCCGCGGGCGTATCCACCCGGATCTTCTCGATCTGGGGGGTGATCAGATCGCGCATGGCCCGCATGTACAGGGGTACGTCGCGATAGAGAATGTGGACCTCGCGACTGTCGCCGATGCGTCGCTCCACAGCCGCCCACAACTTTTTCAGAAACCGGATGTCTTCGAGAACATCTTCCAAACCCGCACCTTCGGCAGCTGTGCGAATGATGAAGCCTCCGCGCCCAGCCATTTCCTCCTGAAGGATGCCCTGCTGAACAACCGCCTGCAGGCGCGCGCGCTCTTCTTCATTTTCAAGTCGCTGGGAGATGCCGAAGTGCGTGCTGCGTGGCAGGTACACCAGATTGCGCGATGGC
Source organism: Klebsiella pneumoniae (assembly GCA_945877175.1). Taxonomy (GTDB): domain Bacteria; phylum Pseudomonadota; class Gammaproteobacteria; order Pseudomonadales; family Pseudohongiellaceae; genus UBA5078. The sequence continues at coordinate 16,757 of CAMCRC010000028.1, forward strand.
AATGTGAGGTGCGTACTCAGCCGGGCGCCTTTGGTGCCAATCGGGTCCTTGACGACCTGCACCACGATCATCTGCCCGTCACGCACCAGATTCTGAATGGGGGCCGGATTGGGGTCCCGCACTTCGAAGCCTTCAGGGCTGATTGGCGAGATGTCGGCGCTGTGGATGAATGCAGCGCGTTCGAGCCCGATATCCACGAAGGCTGCTTCCATTCCAGGCATGACGCGCACCACTTTACCCAGATAGATGTCACCCACATGGCCCTTGCTGTGGGGACGCTCCACGAATATTTCCTGCAGAAGGCCGTTCTCGATCAGGGCGACACGCGTCTCCATGGGGGTGACATTGATCAGAATCTCCTCGCTCATGACAGGCTCCCGGGCAGCTCGCACAGCGCTGTGCGCACATTGAAGAGCGCCAGCAGCTCGGCCGTCTCAAACAGCGGCAACCCCACAACCCCGGTGTAGCTGCCAGCGATGCGCTCTACGAACAGAGCTCCAAGCCCCTGAATCGCATAGGCACCGGCCTTGCCCAAAGGTTCGCCGCTGGCCCAGTAGCTGGCACATTCGGCTGAACTCAGTGTCCGAAAATGCACGGCAGTCGTTGACATCCGCACTTCAGCCCGCGATCCCAGACAAAGAGCCACCGCAGAATGCACCTGATGCTCGGCACCGGAAAGCAAACGCCACATGCGCTGCGCATCGTCACGGTCACGCGGTTTGCCCATGATCTGGCCAGCCGCAACGACAATGGTATCTGCCCCCAGCACTGGCAGAGCCTGACCGGGCTGCAGACTCTGCGCCGACCGCGCTTTCTCAAGTGCCATGCGTTGCACAAAGGCCTGGGGCGCTTCGCCGGCGCGGGGCTCTTCCAGCACCTGATGCTCAGCGACAGAGAAGACCACGCCAATCTGACGGAGCAGCTCCATGCGACGGGGCGAGGCGGAGGCAAGAACGATGCCGGGACAAGCGGGACTGATGACGGCGGCCATGGCGCTCCTGCAGTGGAAAAAGGGAATTAGCGAACGCTGAACCCGCGGCGCATCTGCCGCAGAAGCACGAATACCCAGGGCCACAGAAAGGCACTGGAAAGAGCGCCGAGCAGGAAGAGCAGATCGGAAGTGACTGCCTGGTCGGCTGCAATTTTCATCCAGTGCGTCATCATAAGGTACAGTCCCGTCATGGCCAGGACGACGGCACTCTGCTGCAGCGAGGAAAACATGCGCAGACGCTGATGCAGACTCAGGGTGATGTACGCAATGATTGCCAGAGCCACCGCATTGAGACCGAGCAGCGAGCCATCCAGGATATCGACCAGCAGGCCAGCCACCCAGGCGAAGCCGATGCCGACACGATAGGGCAACGCCATCGCCCAGTAGATCAGGACCATGGCTACCCACTGCGGACGGTAATTCATTGCCCATTCCGGGAAAGGCACAACTGCCAGCAGAAAGGCGACGACGAAAGTAAGGTAGACCACCCAGGTGGCATTGTTACGCTGATCCATGACTCAATCCTGGCCCGCCGAAGGTTCTGGCACGATGTCTGCGAGTTCGGACGGCAGAGGCATGTCCTCAGGGGCTGTCTCGGGGCTTGCAGCAGGTTCTGCCGCAGTCGTGTCCGCCGGGAGAGCCTGAGGCACCGCGACATCCACCTGGACTTCCGCATCTGTCGAGGCAGCTGCCGGACCCGGTTCTGCAGGCTTCTCACCTTGAGTTACTTCAACCCACGCCGGTACGCTCCCATCCACTGGGGCCACCTCCGCCTCGTTGGCGGGCAACTCCAGCAACATCACATGCCGTGTGCGATCCATCTGGGCCAGCGGGCGGGCCTTGATGATGGCAAACGCCTGCCCCGGGTCGTGCACGACACTGGTTACCACAGCGACAGGGTAGTCCTTTGGAAAACGCTGGCCCAGACCTGAGCTGACAAGCAGATCGCCTGCCAGAATGTCACTGGTATCCGGCACGTATTCCAGTTCGAGTTCCGGGATTTCGCCGCGGCTGCCGCGGGCAATGGCGCGCTCGCCATTGCGGTTGACCTGCACGGGAGTGCCATGCCGGGAGTCCGTAATCAACATGACCCAGCTGGTAAAGGGAAGCACTTCGACTACCTGTCCCATCAGACCATGGGCGTCCAGCAGAGCCTGGCCAGCAACAACGCCATGCTGCCCCCCCCGGTTTATGAGGACGCGCCGCGATCCCGCGTCGTTGGAAATATTGATGATCTCGGCGGAAAGAATGCTGCCTTCGACACTGGCAGATGCTTCCTGCAGAGCCCGCAGGCGCTGGTTCTCACTGGCCAGACCCGCAAGCAGTTGCAACTCTCTCCGCGCAAACAGCAACTCTTCGCGCAGGCTCTGATTTTCGTCTATGAGATCGCCGTGGGAGACGAAGACATCGTCTATCCAATAGGACACGCGGGCGGGAGTATCGGCAACCCAGAAAATGGGGGCAGTCAGGAAACCAAGGGTGTAACGGACGCGGTCGAGATAATCAAAGCGGTTGTCTGCAAACATGACAGCCGCCGAGAGCACCACAAACGCAGCGATGCGGTACTCCAGCGACACGCCTTTGATAAATAGGGTCTTGATGGTGGAACCTCGAACCGTTTACTCAATGGTCAATGAATCCATGTCATTGGCGTCCATCAGCTCCATCGCTCTGCCGCCGCCCCGTGCCACACAAGTGAGCGGGTCTTCGGCCACAATGACTGGCAGGCCTGTCTCTTCAGACAGCAACTTGTCGAGATCTTTCAACAACGCGCCACCGCCGGTCAGCACCATGCCGCTCTCGGCAATGTCTGAAGCCAGCTCGGGCGGCGACTGTTCCAGAGCGCTCTTGACGGCCTGCACGATGGCTGACAAAGGTTCTTGGAGCGCTTCCAGAATTTCATCGCTGTTCAAGGTAAAACTGCGTGGCACGCCTTCGGCCAGATTGCGTCCACGCACATCGATCTCGCGCAGCACACCGGACGAGGGATAGGCACAGCCTATCTCCTTCTTGATGCGCTCTGCTGTGGCATCGCCGATCAGGCTGCCGTAGTTGCGACGCACGTGGGTAATGATCGCCTCGTCGAAGCGATCTCCACCAATGCGAACAGATTCCGCGTACACGATGCCGTTCAGGGAGATGATGGCGATTTCGGTAGTGCCGCCACCGATATCAACCACCATGGAGCCACTGGCCTTCTCAACCGGCAGTCCAGCGCCGATGGCGGCTGCCATGGGTTCTTCGATCAGCCTTACTTCGCGGGCACCGGCACTGACGACGGACTCACGAATGGCGCGGCGTTCAACCTGAGTGGATTTGCAGGGAACACATACCAGAACGCGCGGGCTGGGCGGAAAGAAACTGTTCTCATGCACTTTTGCTATGAAGTGCTGCAGCATTTTTTCGGTGACCTGGAAATCGGCGATCACCCCATCCTTGAGCGGACGGATGGCGGTGATGTTTCCCGGTGTGCGGCCCAGCATGCGCTTGGCATCTGCCCCGACGGCGGTGACCGTCTTTTTACCATTGTGTGTGCGTATCGCGACGACGGACGGCTCATTCAGGACAATGCCCTGGCCGCGAATGTAAATCAGGGTATTGGCGGTTCCCAGATCAATCGCGAGATCATTGGAGAACATTCCACGGAATCTTTTGAACATCGACTTTTAATTAACCTCAAAACAGGGGACCTCCAGTTCACGAGCGCGAACTTCTGTTCACAGACTGGAAGAAAGCATTCAGGTGGCGCGCAAGGATTCGTACAAGGAGTTGAATGTCGGAGGAAATTGTCGGTACCCGGTATATTGCCGACAATTCCTGAAACTGTTGCCTTGAACGGGTCTCTTTCCCGTATAATCACGGCCTCTGCGGCGATAGATACGCACTCTAACAATGGCCGGGATATTGGGCAAGAGTCAAATCGATAATTGCCCCAAAACGGGGAATCCCCCGCAAAACGGCGGCGGAAACCGCGTAAAATGCTTGTAGGACGACAGGTCGCATTGGGAGATCGGGAATGGCTTTGGAAAGATCGGACGTGGAAAAAATTGCCCACCTGGCACGTTTGCATATTGATGCGACGGAGGCCCAGGAAGTTGCCGGCAGAATCTCGTCCATCCTTGCGCTGATCGATCAGATGCAAAGCATCAACACACAGGATGTCGCCCCGCTGGCGCACCCCTTCGATGCCATTCAGCGGCTGCGCAAGGATGAAGTCACCGAAGTTGATCAGCGCGAGTATCTGCAGAAGATTGCCCCCGCTACCCAGGACGGTCTGTATCTCGTCCCCAAAGTCATCGAGTGAACTGAACGCCGCGCACCGGACTCTTTTCCATCCATAGACAATTCACGGCGCGCATTGGCGCCCCACGGACCAAGGACACACTCCAGCATGTCTCGCAGAACAGTCGCTGAACTTTCCCGCTCACTGGCGAAAGGTGAATTTTCCAGCACGGAACTTACCCGTGATTATCTGGCGCGCATTCGTGCGCACAACGCCCTCTACAACGCCTACATTACAGTGACTGAAGATCTGGCGCTGGCGCAGGCAGCGGCTGCCGATGCACGGCGCGCGCGGGGCGAGCACGGCCCGTTGACAGGGATTCCCCTGGCTCACAAGGACATCTTCTGCATTCAGGATGTGCTGACCACCTGTGGGTCGAAAATGCTGGCCAACTTCGTCGCCCCCTACAATGCCACCGTGGTCGAGCGTTTCAACGCCGCAGGCACTGTGACGCTTGGCAAGACCAATATGGATGAGTTCGCGATGGGTTCCTCCAACGAAACGAGTTACTTCGGCCCGGTCCGTAACCCATGGGACACTGAGCGAGTGCCCGGTGGCTCGTCGGGCGGCTCCGCCGCGGCTGTAGCCGCCGACCTGTGTGCGATGGCCACCGGCACGGACACGGGCGGCTCCATTCGCCAGCCGGCGGCTTTTTGCGGCATCACAGGTTTCAAACCCAGCTACGGGCGCATATCACGCTGGGGCATGATCGCCTTCGCCTCCAGCCTCGACCAGGCCGGCCCCATCTGCAAGAGCGCAGAAGATGCCGCCCTGATGATGAACGTCATGGCAGGCCCGGACAGTCGCGACTCCACCTGCGTGGACAGCGCGGCGCCCGATTACATGACAACGCTGAATGACCCGCTGAAGGGCCTGCGCATCGGCGTGCCGAAACAGCATCTGGCCAAAGGCCTGGGGGCCGAAGTGGAAGCGGCGCTGCAATCTGCCTTGAAAGTATTCGAGAGCCTTGGCGCCACTGTGAAGGAAGTCGATCTGCCGAACAATCACCTGTCGGTATCGGCCTATTACGTGATTGCGCCGGCAGAAGCCTCTGCCAACCTGTCGCGTTTCGACGGAGTACGCTACGGTTACCGCTGCGCGAACCCGACCAATCTGGAAGACATGTACAAACGCTCTCGCAGCGAAGGCTTCGGCAACGAGGTGAAGCGGCGCATCATGGTGGGCACCTACGCACTGTCAGCAGGATATTACGACGCTTACTACATCAAGGCGCAGCAGATCCGCCGCCTGATCAAGCAGGATTTCGACAAGGCGTTCCAGGAGGTTGATGTGATCATCGGCCCGACGACGCCACATACGGCCTTCAAGGTAGGCGAGAAGAATGACGACCCGGTGACCATGTATCTCGAAGACATCTATACCATCGGTGTGAATCTGGCCGGCCTGCCCGGCATCTCGATTCCTGCGGGCAGTGCCAAGGCGCCCAATGGCAAGCCTCTGCCCATCGGCATCCAGTTGGTCGGCAATGACTTCGCCGAAGCACGCGTCCTGAATATCGCCCACCAGTTCCAACAGCATACGGACTGGCACCTGCAACGGCCGGAGGTATAAGTCATGGTCTGGGAAACAGTGATCGGACTGGAAGTACATGTACAACTGGCCACCAAGAGCAAGCTCTTCTCTGGCAGCAGCACCACCTTCGGCGCGGCACCCAACACGCAGGCCGGGGTCTACGATCTGGCAATGCCAGGCACGCTGCCGGTGCTGAACGAGCAGGCACTGCGCATGGCGGTGAAGTTCGGCCTGGCCGTGGACGCGGAGATCGGTCGCCGCTCAGTGTTCGACCGCAAGAACTATTTCTACCCTGACCTGCCCAAGGGCTATCAGGTCAGTCAGCTGCAGTTCCCGACCGTGGGCAAGGGCAGTCTGCAGATCACGCTGGAAGATGGCAGCGAAAGAGTCATCGGCATCACGCGTGCTCACATCGAAGAAGATGCAGGCAAGTCTTTGCATGAAGATTTCGAAGGCCTTTCCGGCATCGACCTGAACCGCGCGGGTACTGCACTGCTTGAGATCGTGTCCGAACCGGAGCTGCGCAGCGCAAAGGAAGCTGTTGCCTATTTGAAGAAGCTGCATTCCATTATTCGCTATCTGGGCATCTCCGACGGCAACATGGCGCAGGGTTCCATGCGCTGCGACGCCAACGTGTCCGTCCGCAAACTGGGCGCCACGGAGTTTGGCACGCGCACCGAGATCAAGAACATCAACTCGTTCCGCTTCGTCGAGAAGGCGATCCTGCACGAAGCGCAGCGCCAGATCGACATCATCGAGGACGGCGGGCGCATCATTCAGGAAACCCGTCTGTATGACGCTGACCGCGACGAAACGCGCTCCATGCGCAGCAAGGAAGTAGCCAACGACTATCGCTACTTTCCCGAGCCCGACCTTCTGCCGATCGTGATCGACGAGGCCTACATCGAGTCTGTGCGTGCGGAACTGCCGGAGTTGTCGATTGCCAAACGAGCACGCTTCGTCAGCCAGTATGGCCTGAGCGATTACGACGCGGGCGTGCTGTCCAGCAGCCGCGAGATGGCCGATTACTTTGAAGAAGTAGTGAAAATTTGCGGCGATGCGAAACTGTCTGCAAACTGGGTGAGCGGCGACCTGCAGGCCCTGCTGAACAAGAGCGATCTGGAAATCGATCAGTCCCCTGTCAGTACGCAGCGACTGGGCGCCCTCATCGGCCGCATCAAGGACCAGACTATTTCCAGCAAGATTGCCAAGACCGTCTTTGAGGCGCTGCTCGGCAATACCCACACGGTGGATGAAATCATCGAGAGCCAGGGGCTCAAGCAGGTGACAGACACTGGCGCGATAGAGAAGCTCGTGGACGAAGTGATTGCCGCCAATCCCGAACAGGTGGCACAGTTCCGCGCCGGCAAGGACAAAGTGTTCGCCTTCTTCATCGGCCAGGCCATGAAGGCCTCCAAGGGCAAGGCCAACCCCGAGCAATTGAACGCCTTGTTGCTGCAGAAACTCAAGGCCTGACGATTTAAAGAAGGATCACGATTCATTATGGAAGAAAAGAAAACCGGCGCGGCACGAACCCAGCCAGCAGTGAGAGACGAGTTCTGGACTGACGAGCGCATCTGCAGTTTCCTGCAGTTCCTGCCGCCCGAAGGCGTTCCAGCGGATTATCACATTTTGCAGAAAGCGTATCGCGGCATGCTGCCGGACGCGTTTGAGCGCTTTCTGGAATATTTTGTCGAAGCTGGTCATGACCTCAATGTGCGCCATGTCGATGGCACTACGTTTCTGGATCATGTCGCGAAACACCGACGCTGCACGGAGTATGTCCGGCTGCTTGAGCAGGCGGGCGCGGTGCGATCTGCGATTTAGATGACAAGTCTGTGGGAGCGGGCCCTGCCCGCGAACATCTGCGATCAATTGATTCGCGGGCAAGCCCGCTCCCACAAGCCCGCTCCCACCAGTCAGGTCAGATCACCATGGCCCGCTGAATCAGCGGCGCGGCGTTCGACTGCTGCGACTGTCACGGCCGCGGCTGTCTGAGCGGCCTCCACCACTGCGTTCAGCCGTCTTCGGCGGCGCCACGAACTTGGTCGGTCGCGAGAAAGGCGGCGGCGGCGCCAGCAACGCGTCGTCGGGCCGGATACAGGCCAGCTTGCGCCCCAGCTTCTCTTCAATATTCGGCAACAGGAAGGAATCCTCCTCACACGCGAAACTGATCGAAGTGCCCACATTGCCGGCACGTCCGGTACGGCCGATCCGGTGCACATAATCCTCCGCTTCTTCGGGAAGACTGTAATTGATGACATGGGTCACGTCGTCTATGTGCAGACCACGCCCTGCCACGTCTGTTGCCACCAGCACCTGCAGCTGTCCTTCCCGGAAAGCCTCCAGTGTCTGCACACGCTTGTTCTGTGCAACTTCCCCGGACAGCAGCCCGCAGCTCACGCCGTTGCGATACAGATTGTCCGCCAGCTTGCGCACCTGGTCGCGGCGATTGTTGAACACGATGACCTTGTCTGCGCCTTCTGCAGCAATCAGGTTGTAGAGCAGCTTGTACTTGTCCTCCGTCGTGACGAGATAGACGATCTGATCGATAGTGTCCGTTGCCACTTTTTCGGGCTCGATTTCCACCATGATGGGATCCATCGCCCAACGCTTGGTCAGCTCCAGAATTTCCGGCGTGAATGTAGCGCTGAACAGCAAAGTCTGACGACACTCCTTGGCGGGTGTGCGCGCCACGATGGCCCGCACCTGCGGAATGAAACCCATGTCCAGCATGCGGTCAGCTTCGTCGATGACCATCAGTTCCACGAGGCCCAGATAGATCTGGTCGTTCTGCACGAAGTCGATCAGGCGTCCGGGAGTGGCCACCACGATGTCCACTGGACGACGGTCCACAGCGCGCAGCTGCTTCTGGTAGTCCTCGCCCCCCACCATTGTCACAATGTGCAGATCGGTGTACTTGCACAACAATTGGGCGTCACTGGCAATCTGCATCACCAGTTCACGGGTAGGCGCGATGATCAGGGCACGAGGCTCGCCGATGTAGCGCGTTTCCTCGATGGGATTGCTGACCAGGTCGTTGATGATGGTGATGAGGAATGCGGCTGTCTTGCCAGTGCCCGTCTGGGCGCGTCCGGTGACGTCATTGCCCTGGAGCGTGTAGTGCAGGCTCTGAGCTTGAATGGGAGTGCAGTAGGTAAAGCCGAGGTCGGCGATGGCTTTGTTCAGTGGTTCAACCAGATTGAATTTGGAGAAGCTCAACTTCTGGTCGCTTGATTCATTTTCCATAATAAACATCTTGTAAATCTGGAACTTATACGCCGTTCCAGAAAGGGCGCTGGCATCATAGCCGGGGCAGTGGGGAACATCAATAGCGCATTCCGGGGCCTTCAGTGCTGCTGCGAGCCGCAAACGCGACACTGGGGATCCCTGGGCAGACGCATCTGCCGCCACTGCATGGTACTGGCATCGAGCAGCAGCAGGCGGCCGGTCAGGCTCTCGCCGACCCCCGCAATCACTTTGATGGCTTCCATCGCCTGGACTGCGCCAATGATGCCTACTACGGGCGCCATGACTCCATTCCGGGCACAGGTAGCCTGTTCGTCATCCCCAAGTCTGTAGAGACATTGGTAGCAGGGACTGGCGCCATCGCGACTGTCAAACACCGCGACTTGACCTTCCATGCGGATGGCGGCTCCCGAGACAAGGGGCACACGATGCCGCACGCAGGCCTGGTTGAGCGCAAAGCGGGTACTGAAATTGTCACAGGCATCCAGCACGAGGGTGGCTTCAGGCACCAGAGTGTCCATGTCCTGCGGACTCAGGCGCTGCTGCAGTGCGGTAATGCGGACATGGGGATTCAAATTGCTGAGAGTGTTCGCGGCGGAGGACACCTTCGGGGCACCAAGATCGCTCTGTCCATGGGCGATCTGCCGCTGCAGATTGGTCAGTTCCACCGTGTCGTCGTCAGCGATGATGAGATGACCAATCCCCGCTGCGGCCAGGTACATGGCGGCAGGGCAGCCGAGCCCGCCCATGCCGACGATCAGAACAGTCGCATCCAGCAAGGCCTGCTGCCCGGCAACATCCATCTCTGGGAGCATGATCTGGCGACTGTAGCGAAGAAGTTCCTCGTCCTGCATGTTCTCGTCTCTGTCTGCAATGCGCTGTGGGTGAACAATTGGACCCTGCGCCTGACAATCCGGGAGCGGGCCAGCGTGTGGGAGCGGGCCTGCCCGCGAACCTGCTGAAGTGTACTCGAAAAGCAGAGTCATTCATCTTGGCATCTGGAGGGGTCAGTCACCGCCTTCGCCAAACGTTCCCATCGTCACTCGGGGCAGCCCGCTGAGATCGGGCAAAGTACGTACGCCAAGGAAGCCGGCATTCGCCAGCAGTTGCGACACCGCCGGCCCCTGCTCGAAGCCATGCTCCAGCAGCAGGGCGCCTCCCGGCACCAGATGCCGGGGCGCCTCGTGGCAGATCGCCCTCAAGTCGGCCAGTCCATGGTCCTGCGCCGCCAGTGCTGTCAGGGGCTCGAAGCGAAGGTCTCCCTGCGACAAGTGCATGTCCCCGGGATCGATATACGGGGGGTTGCTGAGGATCATGTCGAAAAGCCCTTCCGGCAGGGCACCACACCAGCTGCCCAGCCGGAAGCTGACATTGTGGATGTTCAGACGCACGGCATTGTCGCTGGCCACGCGTAGCGCGTCTGCACTCTGATCGGTGGCCACGAGCTTCCAGTGCGGGCGTTCACTGGCCAGCGCCAGGGCAATCGCGCCGCTGCCGGTGCCCAGATCCGCGATGCGGAGCGCGGCGCCGGGTTGTTCGCGGGCAAGGCCCGCTCCCACAGACCCCACAGACCCTGAAGATTTTTCAGATTCCACAGATCCCAAAGTAGACGCCAGGTTCAGTGCCGTTTCGACCAGCAGTTCAGTCTCTGGCCGAGGAATGAGAACCTGCGGAGTCACGCACAGCAGCAGGGACCAGAACTCCCTCTCACCCAGGATATAGGCAACCGGCTCGCCCAGGATGCGACGCTCCAGCAGCGATTCGAAACGCGACTGTTCAGAAGGAGACAGCACACGTTCCGGCCAGGCATACAGCCCCGCCCGTGTGGCGCCCAGTGCGGCGCCCAACAGCAGCTCGGCGTCGATCCGGGCCGTGTCTGTGCCGAAGAGAGCGTGTTGCGCCATGCGCAGGGCCTGTCCACTGGTGATGGCCGCCATGGCTCAGGAGTCCGCCAGTTCCGCCAGCAAGTCTGCCTGATGCTCGTTGATCAGCGGCTGGATTACGGAGTCCAGCGAACCTTCCATCACTTCAGACAACTTGTAGACGGTCAGATTGATGCGATGATCGGTGACACGACCCTGCGGATAATTGTAGGTGCGGATGCGCTCCGAGCGATCCCCCGTGCCCACCAGCTTGCGCCGGGTGTCCGACACTTCCTGAGCGGCCGCCTGTTGTGCCTGGTCGTTGAGCTTGGCATGCAGCAGCGACATGGCCCGTGAGCGGTTCTTGTGCTGGGAGCGTTCGTCCTGACACTCCACGACGATGCCAGTGGGGATGTGGGTAAGCCGGATGGCAGAATCCGTCTTGTTCACGTGCTGACCACCCGCTCCGCTTGAGCGATAGGTGTCGACCCGCAGATCGGCCTTGTTGATTTCAATCTCTGCCAGCTCGTCCATGGCCGGCATCACCGCCACCGTGCAGGCCGAGGTATGGATACGGCCTTGCGTCTCGGTGTCCGGCACACGCTGCACACGGTGCGCGCCGGACTCGAATTTGAGATGGCCGTAGACATTGCGCCCTTCGATGCGCGTAATGATCTCCTTGTAACCGCCATGCTCACCAGGGCGCTCACTGAGGATTTCCACACGCCACCCCTGTGTTTCCGCATAGCGGGTATACATGCGGAAGAGGTCACCGGAGAAAATCGCCGCCTCGTCGCCGCCGGTGCCGGCCCGCACTTCCAGGAAGATGTCGCAGCTGTCCTTCTCGTCACGGGGCAGCAGCAGCTTTTGCAGTGCCAGTTCTTCGGCATCGAGTCCTGCCTCGATGCTGCGCACTTCGTCGTCTGCCATCGCGCGGATGTCGCTGTCGCTGTCCTTCTGCATCTCGCGTGCCTGCTGCAACTGATCCTGGACTGCCTGGTAGGCGGTGAAGGCCTTTACCACAGGCTCGATCTCGGCGAATTCCTTGGAAAGAGAACGGAAGCGGTCCTGATTGCCAATGATCTCTCCGTCACTAAGCAACGCTTCGAGCTCCTCGTAACGGTCCTTGAGATTGGAGAGTTTGTGGAGAATGGAGTCTTTCATGGCGTAGGGGGTTCATCCAGTTCGTAAAGTTCGCGGGTCAGCAGCAGCACATCGTCACGGCCATCGGCGCTGGCCTTCTTCATCTGCACACTGGGCGAGTGAATCAGTTTGTTGGTCAGTCCGCGTGCCAGCGCTTCCAGTACCTGGGGCGCGGGGTCGCCTTTTTCCAGTGCGCGCAGTGCCTTTTCGACTTCGCGGTCGCGCAGAAGTTCGGCTTTTTCGCGGAAGGCACGCAGCGTGTTGACAGCGTTGAGCGAGCGCATGCGGCGAAGGTAATCCTCCACGCCACGGTTGATGATGGAATCGGCCTGCGCAGCTGCTTCGGTGCGACTTTTGACGTTGTCGTCAATCACGTCGCGAATGTCATCGATGCTGTACAGGTAAGCATCGGCGATCTCGCCTACCTGTGGCTCGATGTCCCGGGGCACAGCCAGATCCACCAGCAGCATGGGTTTGTGACGACGGCGCTTGATGGCACTTTCCACAGCACCCTTGCCGAGCAGGGGCAACTGGCTGTTGGTGGACGAGACGACAATGTCGGCCTTGACCAGCTGCTCGGGGATATCGGACAGCAGCACACCCGCTGCGCCGAACTTCTCACCCAGCTCTACCGCATTCTGCAGCGTGCGGTTGGCGACAACGATGTGTTTGACCCCCTTGTCTGTCAGATGGCGTGCCACCAGTTCGATGGTGCGCCCCGCCCCTATAAGGAGGGCATGCAGACTGCCGAGATCCGAAAAAATCTGTTCTGCCAGCGTCACGGCGGCATAGGCTACGGAAACCGGATTCTCGCCAATGGCCGTGTCCGTGCGCACTTGTTTGGCGATGGAGAAGGCTTCCTGGAAAGCACGCCCGAGGGTGCCACTGACCACGCCCAGCTCCTTCGACACGGCATAGGCCGACTTGATCTGGCCCAGAATCTGCGGCTCCCCCAGCACCATGGAGTCCAGCCCGCAGGCCACACGCATAAGATGACGCACTACATCCTGGCGCCAGTGAAAGTAGGTGGAACGTTGCACTTCTGCACGGTCCAGTCCGTGGTACTGACTGAGCCAGTCCAGCAACCGCAGCTCCTGCTCACGCAGGGTGGCATCATCCAGCTCGCATTCCGGGTCGCCGAGGGCCGCTTCTCCCAGATCAATCTGCGCATAGAGTTCGGTCCGGTTGCAGGTGGAAACGATGACCAGCTCGTCCAGAGCCGGCAACGATGTCGCGCGCTGTATCGCATCCGCCACTTTCTCAGGCGGAAAGGCAACCCGCTCACGAAAGTCGATGTTCGCGGTGTTGTGATTGATACCGAGTAGAACCAGCGCCATAGGGCCCCTTGTCGGACGGGCGTTGCAGTGATGCGGAAAAAGCGGGCTATGGTACTAAATATGCCCAGGACTTCCCAACTGGAATATGGTTGTCAACGCGGCGACCCTTGAAAAGCGCTGAGTTGTGAAGTTCCCGGCAATGCAGGTACACTGCATTGCACCCGCAAGGGGCCCGATTTCGCCTTTGATACCGCGCCGCTGCGAGCCCGTTTTCTTCTTGCTCACACCTTGGTGGCTGACAGCGAATGAACCGATTCTGCCCTGCTCTTCTGACGCTTTCGATTGCACTCGCCCTGAGTGCCTGCCAGTCCACGCCTGAGGCACTGCTTCCAGCGCCCGAAGACGTCACGGCGGCTGTCACAGAACCAGCGCCAGCCCCCGAGCCCATCGAATACGGATCCTTCACCACAGAGCAGCTCAACCGTGCGCTGCTGAACGAGCTGGCCGGGCAGCGTGGATACCTGCCGGAAGCCGCGCAGGATTATTACGCCCTTGCACTGGAAACCCGCGACCTGGCCGTCATACGCCGAGCCAGCCAGTTTGCTTCGGCCGCAGGTGACACCGAGACCATGATCGCCGTTGGGCGACTGTGGCTGGAAATCGAACCGGCATCCGAAGAAGCGCACCTCGTGCTCGCCTTCCAGCTGCTGGAAGCAGGCATGCTCGAGGAATCCATTGAGCATATGGGACAGATTCTTGCGCTTGGCGGTGAGCTCGATTTTTCGGTCATCTCGGCGCGCTCCCAGTATCTGACACCCGAACAGCGCGGCATGTTGCTGGCGCAGTTCCAGTTACTGCACTCACGTTTTCCAGAACATGAAACCCTGCACTACGCTGTCATGCAACTGCTTGAGCAAAGCGACCAGCATGCGCAAGCCATGGAGGAGCTG
>CAMCRC010000029.1 GCA_945877175.1 Klebsiella pneumoniae
CCTGCGTCAGGCCTTCGAGGAAGCGATCCACACCCACGCCTACCAGTACTGCATCGAGTCACTGGCCATGGACGAGGGCGAGATCTTCAACATGTATCACGAAGTTCCCTCTGTCGCGAAGAAGGCGTCCTGGGGCCTGAAGTACACCAAGGAGCTGAGTGACCCGAATTTCAACACCGGCACCCGCGAGACCGACCAGGCACTGCTGAAGAACCTGATCGCGTTTTACTGCTGTCTGGAAGGCATCTTCTTCTACTGCGGCTTCACCCAGATTCTGTCCATGGGCCGCCGCAACAAGATGACCGGCACGTCCGAGCAGTTCCAGTACATCCTGCGCGACGAGTCCATGCACCTGAACTTCGGCATCGACATGATCAACCAGATCAAGCTCGAGAATCCGCAGCTGTGGACGGACAAGATGAAGGAAGAGGCCACGCAGATGATTCTGCAGGCTGCGCAGCTGGAAATCGAGTATGCCCGCGACACCATGCCGCGCGGCGTGCTCGGCATGAATGCGGTGATGATGGAAGAGTATCTGCAGTTCATAGCCAACCGCAGACTGGTGCAGATCGGCCTGCCGGAGCAGTTCAAGGGCGTGAAGAATCCTTTCCCGTGGATGTCCGAGATCATGGACCTGCGCAAGGAGAAGAACTTCTTCGAGACCCGCGTAACCGAGTACCAGACCGGGGGTGCGCTGACCTGGGAGTAATCTCCCGCAAGCAAGCAGGAAGGAGAATCACGATGAGCAACGAGAAGACGACCGAAAGTGGCGCAGACACTGCACTGATGACGCTGGACCAGCTGACTCAGACGATCGAGATGATGACCAGCGTGGTCAATCGTCTGAAGCGCCACCTGCAGTTGCAGCTCTCGCAGCATCAGGGAGAAGAAATTCCCGAGGCGCTGCGTCGTGAACTGCTGGCCAACGAGCGCGAACTGCAGTCCATGCAGCAGCTCGCCTCCAGCCCCACGCCAGGCGCGCTGGAAGCCCACGATACAGCGCACCAGAGCATCGTTCTGGAGATTACTCTGCTGGACGAAGTCAGTGACACCGTACCGGAGCGTGTCCTCCACTGAAGGGAGGCAGCTCCTTCATGTCTGAATCCCACGACCACACCACTCCCCTCCTCGCCACCGGCGTGCTGCTGCTTGCCGCCGGCTTCAGCCGCCGTTTTGGCGCTGTGAAGCTGGGTGCCACGCTCCAGAATGGCGAAACCGTGATAGCCCGCACCCTGGCCCGGATTCGCGCCACAGGAGCGCCGCTGCGGGTCGTCACACGCCCGGAATTGCAGGACTTGCTGCTGGCCAGCGGTGCCCGCAGCGAAGAGCTGGTGCTCTGCGCCGATGCCGATCTGGGCATGGGCCACACCCTGGCGGCCGGGATGCGCGCCCTGCCGGGCTGGGAAGCCTGCCTTGTCTGTCTGGGCGACATGCCTTTCATCCAGTCAGACACCTATGTCCGGTTGCTGCAATCCCTGCATGGCGAGCGCATCACCATACCGACATTCGCCGGCGTGCGGGGCAATCCGGTGGGCTTTGGCGCGCAGTGGTTCGCCAGTCTGCTTGAGAGCACAGGAGACACCGGCGCGCGGGACATCGTGCGCGGCCACCCGGAGAGCATCGACTGCGTGGCAGTGGATGATCCCGCCATTCTGAAAGACATCGACACCCCGGAAGACCTGGCTCGGCACCAGCAAAGCTGAACAAGCCGCATTGCATTGGCCTTGGGGCTACCCCTACAATCCGGGCACGCATACACAAGCCCGCGTGACCGGGCTACACCACGAGACACCCTGCCCCATGACAAACCTTCTGCGCAGCCTGCTCACTGTTCTGATGCTCAGTGGCTCAGGCCTTGCTGCCGCCGATCTCGCCACGGCCACTGCTGCCATGGAGAATGCCTCCAACCCGCTGATGCTGATGCGCACGTCCCGTGGCGACATTTATCTGGAGCTGTTTCCGCAGTCTGCGCCCCGCAATGTCGCCAACTTCATAGCCCTGGCCGAAGCGCGCGTGCCACTGTTCGACATTTCCACCACCACCACGGTGACACCCTTTTACTACGATGGACTGACCTTCCACCGCATTCTGCGCAACTACCTCGTGCAGGCGGGAGCGCCACGGGCACCGAATGCGCCGGTTCCGGAGTATCTGGTGGAAGACGAGATCAATGCGCGTCAGTTCGGCCTGCATGAACAGAAGGTGCTGGACCCGTTCGGCAAGCCGCACCCCTGGCTGAATCTGGCCGACAATGCCGACTTCCAGCGTGAGATCCTGGTGCCCCTTTACCGCGTCATGGGGATCAGCAGCCCCGAGGCGGTCGAGGCACGGCAGTTCGAGATCCACGATGCACTGAAGGCCATGACCCTGCGTCAGGCCTATGAAAACCAGGGTTATCGCTACAACGAACGCCTGGTATCCAGGGAACCGCTGCGTGGCAGCGTAGCCATGGCCGGCACCGCCGCGAATACCAATGCGGCCGAGTTCTTCATCACACTGGTGGATGCCCCCTGGCTGGTGGGCAAGGCCACCATCATCGGCCGGGTAGTGGAAGGCATGGAGATTGTGGACCGCATCGATCAGTCCGCCGTGCTGCGTGGCGACACGACGGCCGCCACGCCCACAACTGCCACCATGATTTTCGATCTGCGGCAGGTCAATGCCTTGTCTGCTCCCGTCAATTGAATCAAAACAACAACAGAGAGATCACCATGTCCAGAAAGAGCAAGAAAGTCAAAGCCACCAGCCTGCTGCCCATGTGCGCAGCCGGGGGCGTGTTCATCGGCCTCGGTCTCGGCGCGTTGATGGACAATGTGCCGCTGGTGATGCTGGTATGCGTACTGATTGGCGTCGGTGCCGGCTATGCCATCGACAAGAAGAACGGTGTTACTTACGGACGTCACTGAGCAGTTCCGCCGGAAATATCTCCCGGCGGTAAGGCGGCAGCGAATCAAAGATGGCGGCACCATAGAATTTGCTGACGATGCGCTCGTCGAACAGGGTGATGCGCCCGGTGTCGGTCTCGTTGCGCAGCAGTCGCCCGGCTGCCTGTACCAGTTTGAACGCGGCTTCGGGCACCGAAAGGCTCATGAAAGCATTGCCGCCCCGCTGCTCGATCCACTGGGCCAGAGTGGCCTCGATGGGGTCATTGGGCACCGCGAACGGGATCTTGGCGATCAGTACGTGCTCGCAGTATTTTCCAGGTAAATCAACCCCTTCCGCGAAACTTGCAAGACCGAATATGATGCTGGGATCGCCCCTGTCAATGCGCTGGCGATGGAATTTCAGCAGCTGTGCCTTCTGGTAATCGTCCTGACACAGAATGATCTCGCGCCACTCCCTGGGCAGCCCCTCCAGCACATCCTGCATCTGCCGGCGCGAGCTGAACAGCATCAGCGCACCTTCCTGACGATCAAGCACGCGTGGCAGCAAGCGGATGATGGCGTCTGTATGCTGCTGGGCATTGCCCGGGTCACAATGCAGCTTTGGCACGATGAAGCTGGCTGCCTTGCCATAGTCAAACGGGCTGGCGATGCGGTGATAGCGTGTGCGCTCGGGCAGCCCCGCGCGCATCTGCAGCACGTCGAACTTGCCCAACGCGGACAAGGTGGCCGAGGTCAGCACCGCCCCTGCGCATACTCGCCAGAGTTTTTCCTGCAATGTGCTGGCCGCCAGCACGGGACTGCAGGACAGACTGATATCCAGGGCATTGCCCGAATCCTGCAACGCAAGCCAGCGCGCCCAGGGCGCAGTTCCTGCCGGGTCGTTCATGGCGAAGTTCTGCCACAGCTTCTGCGCCGCAGCGGCACGCGCCACCATGCTTCCGGTGACAGGGAACCAGTACTCCGCACGCTGCCGTGACTCGGGCGTCTGGCCTGCTTCGATATTGCTCTTGAGCTCGGTGGCCACTTCCTGAAACACGTTGGCCAGTTGCGTGAACAGGCCATTGAGTGCGGTTGCCAGCTCCTGCAGCGTCGGGGGAATCACCCCCATGGCAAAGGCGTGCTGCAAGGGCTGCTCGCCCTGACGGTCAGGAGTGGCATTCTGCAGAATCTGCTCACAGACGGGCCAGACCTCGTTAAGCCGCATATCGGCCATGGTCAGCGCATTTTCCAGTGCCGGCAATTCCCGTTTGAGCGTGCGCTTCTCTTCCAGAAGAGGGTCAGCCAGCAGCTTCACCAGGGTCTTGCGCCACTGGTCGAGGTTGGCAATGCTGCCCTTGATGCGCGTGAAGCAGGCGAAGTGATTGTTGCTCTTGAGCGGCAGGTGGTGGGCTTCGTCGAAGATGTAGATGGTGTCCTGCGGGGCGGGCAGAATCACCCCGCCGCCCAGCGCGAGGTCGGCCAGCACCAGATCGTGATTGGCCACTACACAGTCGGCCTTCTGCACCTCGTCCCGCGCCTGATAGAAACAGCAATTGCTGAAATTGGAGCACTTCTGCCCGATACACTGGCCATTGTCCACGGTGACAGGCGTCCATTCCTGATCCGAAAGCAGCTCTTCCCAGTCATCGCGGTCCCCCTGCCATTCTCCGGCGTTGATCTTGCGGAACATGCGCTCGTAAAGCGCCAGGCTCTGGGCGTTCGGCGGGGTGATGACCTCGCCGTAAAGATCCGCCATGGCATTGAGACTGGCATTGCCCTGCAGCAGCAGATCAAGGCGGGACAGGCACAGATAACGGCCGCGCCCCTTGGCGAGGGTAAAGGTGAATTCCAGGTCACTGTGGCGCTTGATGTCGGGCAGATCCTTGAGCGTGACCTGTTCCTGCAGCGCCACCGTGGCCGTGGCCAGCACGACCTTCTTTTTGAGGTGCATGGCCACCGGCAAGGTTCCCAGCACATAGGCCAGCGTCTTGCCGGTGCCGGTACCGGCTTCAATGACACAGATCGGCCCGCAGTGGTCTCCCCGTTCGTCGTCGCCCTCATCCGGTGCCACATCGCTGATGGCACCAATCTCTCCAAGACTGCGCGCGATCTCTGCGATCATCAGCCGCTGGCCATAGCGCGGCGTCAGCCCCTTGCTCTCGAGCAACTGCCGGTAGGCACGCTGAATGGCGTTCTTGACTTCGTCTGGGAGCATAGGGGCCGGAATCTGTAACTGAGTGATCTGGGGGCAGTCTGCCGCGGGAGATTGCGAAGCGAGTATAGCACTGTCCTGTCTGTGCCGAGGACGGCGCAGAAGCCCATGATAAAGGCTTGGCGCGGCTATCGGCGCTGAAAATACTTCTGCTAGAATGGCCGCTCTTCGAATGGCCGGTACCGGCCGCCAGACTGCCTGCAGGCACAGGCAAAGGCGCCGGACACACTCGACGTTTCAAGACGACCGCCACGCCAGCGGCACCTCTGCGCCAGCTCCATGTCAGCGTTGCGGTACTTCTGCAGTAGACCGCCAAGAACCTCCAAGAGACAAAGACGACGATGATTTTTCAGACGTTTTTACAGAGCAAGAAGTGGCAGGACAAAGACCCATCCGTACGCCTGACAGCCATCGCGGAACTCCAGCACCCGGCCGATCCCACCCACGCTGATGTGGCCGAAGCGGCCAGCATCCTCGCCGAGCTGGCCCGCAAGGACCCGGAGCGGGCAGTGCGACTGGCGGCGATCGCCCACGTGACGTCTCTGGATACCCTGAATGCTCTGCGCGAGGAGACCGATGAGGACATTCAGCAGGCCGCCCTCGTGCAGTACTGCCGCGTGTTGTCAGGCGCAGCGCCCTGCTCTCTGGATGCCGCCCAGCGCATCGCCCTGATGCAGACAGTCTCTGACAAACCCATTCTGCTGGCCATCCTGCACGACTGCGGGTGTGACGAGACGGGCCTGACCACACTCGAGCGCCTTCGCACCGAATTCACGCTGGACGAAAAGGGACTGCTGGACATCGCCGCTCATTCCAGCAACCACACCGTGCGCCTTGCCGCGGCACAACACATCAGTGACATCACCCTGCTGGAGCAGCTGAGCGAGCAGGTCAAGCACAAGGACAAGGCCGTCCTCAAATATTGCAAGGAACACCTGCAGAGCGTCCATGATGCCCTGTCGAAGCAGGCTGCCGACCTGGCCCTGGCGATCAGCCTCTGCGAGTCGGTCGAATCCTTGTCCGTGAAAGTCATCGGCGCCCTGAGTCAGGCGCAGTTCGACTACAAGCTGACCCAGTGGGATGACGTGGCCCAGGCTGCTGACAGCGCCCTGCAGGAACGCTTTGCCGCGGCCTGCGACACCCTGCGTGGACGCCTGAGCGAGTACGCTGCGCAGCGTCAGCAGGCAGCACTGTCGGATCAAAATGGCGCCGATCTCAGCGCCGCCTGCGATGTCGCAGAAGCAGCGCGCAGTGCGTTGACAGCCCCCATGACCGCCGAGCAGATTGCCCTGCTGGAGACACCCCTGCACGCACTCCAGGCTCTGACAGCACACTCCGCGGCAATCGACGCCGACCTGCTGACACGCGCAGGCACGCTGATTGCCAGCCTGGAGCAAAGTGTGCGGGCGTTTCATGCACTGGAAGCCAAGCAGAACGACCTGATTGCCCTCAAGACCGAGTTCGACACACTCACAGCCAAGCGCACGGCCTTGCTGGCCAGTGCTGCCAAACGCCTCAACAAGCTGTTTCACAAGGACGGCTGGCCGCAATCCCTGCCCCACAGCGAGCTTTTCACCCAGTGCCTGGCGCTGGAAGAACAGGCTCGCAAGCTGCTGGAGCGAAATGCCGCCTACCTTGAAAAACTGCACACGGACTCCGTCGCGCACATCGCCGCACTGGAGCAGCATATCGAGCAGGGCCAGGTGAATGACGCCCAGCGCTTGTGGGACAAAGTCCAGGGCGCCATCAAGAACGCCGACGAGTCTCTCAAGAAGCAGCTGCAGGACCTCCTTGCCCCGTTCAAACCCCGCATCACCGAGCTTGTCGACTGGAAGAACTTCGCCGCCACCGAGAAGAAGAAAGAGCTGATCGCCCAGATGCAGGCGCTGGCTGAAGGCACGGTGCACGCCGCAGAGAAAGCCAAAAAAATCAAAGCCTTGCAGGATGAATGGAAGAAACTGGGTCACTCAGTGCAGAACGATGTGCTGTGGACACAGTTCAACGAGCTTTCCCACAAGGCCTTCGAGCCCTGCAAGGAATACTTCAAGGAGCGCAAGTCGAAGCTGCAGAGCAATCTGGACGAGCGCAACAAGATCTGCGCCCAGCTGGAAGAGCTGCTGCCCACGCTGACCCCCGAGAACCTGAACATCGCCAATCTCAACAAGATCGAGTCGAAGGCGCTGGAAGACTGGAAGCTCTACGCCCCGGTCGAGCAGACCCGCATCAAGAAACTGCAGAAGCGCTTCAATACCGTGCTGACCGACCTGCGCCAGTTCAAGCGCAAGGCCTTGCTGGGCAATGCTACGCGCAAGCTGGAGCTGATCACCCAGGCCGTGCAGCTGGACACCCTGGAAAACGTGCAGGAAGCGATGGCCGAAGCCAAGAAGCTGCAGAACACGTGGAAAACCATCGGACCTTCGCCGTTCAAGGACGATCGCAACCACTGGAATGCCTTCCGCGCTGCCTGCGACAAGATCTTCACCAAGCGTCCGAAAGAGCCGGCACCGCGGCCGCAGTCCGCAGGCAAGCCTGCCGACAGGACAGGCGACAAGCCCCGCAATATCGACAGCCCGGCGGTCGCCGCAAGCAAGGATATTCTAAGCAAAATCAGACAATTAACGACGCTAGTTGGAGAAGAACTTTTACAGTCTCGACGCAGCTTTACCGAGCTGAAGGACACCTTCCGCGAGTCGCTCACGGCCGATCTCAAGCATGAGAAGCGCCCTCTGCAGGAACAGTTCGACAAGCTCTGCATCCAGTACGAAAGCAAGTTGAAGGCGGCGCCGGACAAGAAGAGTCTGCAGCTGATTGGCCAGGCCCGCGCCAAGGCCGACTTCTGCAACGCCCTGGAGCAAGGCGCACTGGCCGGCAAGACGCTGGACGATGCCGACGCACTGGGCGAACAGTGGCAGGGCTTGGGCAGATTGGCCGACCTGCTGCAGGACCAGAGTCTGGAGCAGCGTTTCCATGCCCTGACCCACGGGGTGGACGCCAAGGTGCTCAAGAAGCACGCCAGAGACAACGAGGACAAGGCACGGGAGCTGTGCATCTCGGCTGAGATTCACGCCGGTATCGACTCGCCCGACGCGGACAAGGCCCTGCGCATGCAGGTGCAGTTGAAGCAACTCAAGAGCAGTTTCGGCAAAGGCAGCGGCAAGAGTCCCGCCCAGCTGGTAGCAGACCTGGAGATGCAACTGCTGTGCCTCGGCCCGCTGGATGGCGCCGTGCGTGCAGGCTTCGAAGCCCGCGTCGGCAAGGCCCGCGCCAAACTCTGATCAGAACCGACACCGGACACCCATGAACGCACTCACCCTGCCCCCACTTCGCCGCATCGACGGCGAAGTGACTCTGCCCGGCTCCAAGAGCCTGTCCAACCGCATCCTGCTGCTGGCCGCTGTGGCCAGTGGCGAGACGCGCATCCGCAATCTGCTGGACAGCGATGACGTACGCCACATGCTCAAGGCGCTGGGTGCATTGGACGTGCCCTTGCAGATCAGTGAAGACAAGACCCAGTGCACGGTGACCGGCCGGGCCGGCGCGCTGGGCCATGCCGACGCCCTGACCCTGTTTCTGGGCAATGCCGGCACCGCCATGCGGCCACTGTGCGCCATGCTGTGTGCGGGTCAGGGCGAGTTCACCCTGACTGGCGAGCCCCGCATGTACGAGCGCCCCATTGGTGATCTGGTGGACTGTCTGCGCGCCGCTGGCGCCAGCATCGACTACCTGGGCACCGAGGGCTATCCGCCCCTGCGCCTGCGTGCCCACGGGCTTTCCGGCGGCCGCGTCAGCATCAAGGGCAACATCTCCAGCCAGTTCCTGACTGGCATGCTGATGGCCGCGCCCTTCTGCGCCAGTGATCTCGAGATCGTGGTGGAAGGCGAGCTGGTCTCCAAGCCCTACATTTTGATTACCCTGGACGTGATGGCGAAGTTCGGTGTCAGCGTGGAGAACCATGACTACCAGCGATTTGTGATCCGCGCCGGACAGCGCTATGTGGCACCGGGCGACATCATGGTGGAAGGCGATGCGTCGTCGGCCTCGTATTTTCTGGCCGCCGCCGCCATTGCCGGTGGCACGGTGCGCGTGCACGGCACCGGCACAGCCAGCGTACAGGGTGACGCCCGCTTTGCCGACGTACTGGAACAAATGGGGGCGAAGGTCACCTGGGGCGAGACCTGGATTGAAGTCAGCCGCGGCAGCCTGCAGGGCGTCGACGTGGACCTGAACCACATTCCCGACGCCGCCATGACCATCGCCACCACG
The DNA here is from genome assembly GCA_945877175.1 of Klebsiella pneumoniae. Lineage (GTDB taxonomy): Bacteria > Pseudomonadota > Gammaproteobacteria > Pseudomonadales > Pseudohongiellaceae > UBA5078. The sequence continues at coordinate 9,340 of CAMCRC010000029.1, forward strand.
GCTCTGTTCGCTCAGGGCCCGACTACCATCCGCAATATCGCCAACTGGCGAGTGAAGGAAACCGACCGCCTGGCCGCCATGGCAACGGAACTGCGCAAGCTCGGCGCCACCGTGGACGAAGGCGCAGACTACATCGTGATCACCCCGCCCGCGCACATCCGCAGCGCGGCTATCGATACCTACGACGACCACCGCATGGCCATGTGTTTCTCCTTGGCAGCCTTTGGCGACAGCGCGATCACCATCAATGATCCGGGCTGTACGTCGAAAACCTTTCCGACTTACTTCGAGCTGTTTCAGGGGCTTTGCACCGAACGCTGAGGCGTGGCGCGAGACAGTGGAGCGGGTGATGGGAATCGAACCCACGTCTAAAGCTTGGGAAGCTCTCGTTCTACCATTGAACTACACCCGCACGGGGCACTGGAAGGATTCAGAAATGGTCGGAGTGAGAGGATTCGAACCTCCGGCTTCTACGTCCCGAACGTAGCACTCTACCAGGCTGAGCTACACTCCGATCCGATCTGAAGGCCCGCAAATCCGGCACTTCCGCCGTGTCTGGTGACCCGGGCGGATGATAGTCCAAAGCGTGTGGGGATTCCAAGGGGGGCGGGTGATCGGGCAAAAAAAACCCCGCCGGGGCGGGGTTTTCTCACGGAGTCAAACTGCACTCACGATTACATGCGGTAACAAAAGGCAACTTGCTAAATTTATTGAAGAAATGCACAAAAGTCCCGTCATGTTAGAGGGAAAGTGGCACAATTCAGGCGGTTTTTCCGTCATGAAGACGGGTTTTCGGCCTGGAACCGACTGTCAACGGGGAGTGGCTCAAATCTGAGATTCGGAACAATTCTTGACCAAGACGTCGTTGGAAGACGCGAACGCCTCCAGACTGATGACCGGATTGGCATACATCTGCAACAGCCAGGCGCGAATCGCGGGATCCGCTTCGGCAATGCGTGACTCAAAGCGGCGAGCGCTTTCGTCAGTGCCAGCGTTCAGGGTGCCGCCCTGCAGCACCTGCAAGGCCAGGTGGTTGGTGCCCTGCAGCAGGTAGCTCTGAATGATCTGCGAATCCACCAGCGCCGCTGCCTCTTCCGCGTCGTCACTGGTCAGCGTGATCTCGGTGCCGAACGAGACATGCACATGCCCCTTGAAACCCACCATGCCGGTGACAATGCTGTGAATATCGCTCTGGTCGGTTTTCTGATAAGTGCCATGTTCACTTTTTTGGTACAGCTCGTCCGCCTTGAGCAGATCACAGGGGTCGAACTCGTAGGAAATTGCCACTGGCACGATGTGCAGGGCATTGAGCGCGGCCATCAGACCTTCGTCACGACGCGCCAGTGCCAGCATCTTCAGCAGCGCTGTATCGGTGCGATCCACACCGTCCTTGGCCCGGCCTTCCCGCTGGGCAATCCACACGCTGCGTCCGGTGTTGATGCAGTGATGAATATATTCTGACAATTGCTTCGACGATTTCAGCAGATCACGCCCTTTCAGCGAACGTCGCACGATGAAACTCTTGTTGAGCCGCATCAGGTCTGTCACGAAAGGACGCTTGAGCAGGTTGTCGCCTATGGCGATCTGCAGGGTTTCGAAACTGGCGTGGTACAGCATGTAATTCACGAATGCCGGATCCATCGCAATGTCACGATGATTGCTGATGAACAGATAGGCCTTGTCGCGGCGCAAAGCGTCGAGTCCTGAATGCGTCAGCTTCGACGTGGTCTTCTCGATCATCTTGTCCATATACAGGGCGATGATGCCCTGCATCGATTTGACCGTGTGGACATCCTTGAGCTGCTCGCTCAGACGCCGTCGGGCCAGCCAGCACACCAGTACAGGAAACAGGCGGAACAGCCTTGGAAAACTGAAGCCGGCAATGCTGCGAATGAAGTCGGGATTGGCCAGCAAGCCTTCAATGACGGGACGGACTTCCTCGTCGTTGTAGGGCCGAATGTCCTGGTACTGATCCATGAGTCTGCACGTTGTTATTGTTGTTGTGTGCTGCCCTGGGCAGCCCCGCGGCCGGCAGGAATGCCCGGACGGTGCGGGGCGCGATTCTACTGAGTTTGCCCGCTGGCAGCAAACTGCAGTGTCGCCAGATTCGCATACAGAGGGCTGCTGTTCAGGAGCTGTTGATGCGAACCCTGCGCCACCACCTTGCCGGCATCCATCACTACGATGGTGTCGACGTTCTTCACGGTTGCAAGACGGTGGGCAATGATCAGGGTGGTGCGATTGTGCATCAGGGCTTCCAGCGCCATCTGCACCTTGCGTTCACTCTCGGCATCCAGCGCGCTGGTGGCTTCGTCCAGCAGCAGAATCGGCGCGTCACGCAGGATCGCGCGGGCGATGGCGATGCGCTGCTTCTGCCCGCCAGACAGTCGGATGCCCGCCTCGCCCAGGAAGCTCTCATAGCCCTGCGGCAACTGTTCGATGAACTCGCTGGCAAACGCCGAATGCGCAGCCGCTTCCACTTCAGCGTCAGACGCGTCAGGGCGACCATAGCGGATGTTGTCGCGCACATTGCCAGTGAACATGGCGGGCTGCTGCGACACGATGGCGAACCGAGCGCGCAGATCCAGCAGGTCGAGTTCGCGGATGTCGATGCCATCCACCTGCACACTGCCCTGCTGCGGATCATAGAAGCGCAGCAGCATGTCGAACAGGGTGGACTTGCCTGCGCCGGAGGGCCCCACAAGCGCCACGCTGCTGCCAGCGCGCACGTGCAGATTCAACCCGTCCAGCGCGGCTGTTTGCGGCCGGGAGGGATAGCAGAAGCGCAGAGCATCCAGCACGATCTCGCCCCGGAACGGGGTCGCGAAAGCACGGGGCTGCGCCGGAGTCACGATGTCGCTCGGCGCATGCAGCAGCTCCATGAGCCGCTCGGTGGCACCTGCCGCGCGCTGCAGATCGCCTATCACTTGACTGATGGCTCCCACGGCCGAGGCCACGATCACGGCATACACGACGAAGGCGGTCAGTTCACCCGCTGACATGCGTCCGTTGATGACGTCCTGACCACCTACCCAGATCATCGCCGCGACGGCGCCAAACACCAGCGTAATGACGATGGTGATCAGTACCGAACGCGACATGATGCGGGCCAGCGCCACCTTGAATGCCGACTCCACATGATTCGAAAACGCCTGCTCGTTGGCCTGCTGATGGGTATAGGCCTGCACAGTCTTGATGTGCTGGATGCTCTCGCCCACATAGGCACCGACGTTGGCAATTTCGTCCTGACTGCTGCGGGAGAGCTGCCGCACCTTGCGCCCGAAAATCATGATCGGCCCTATCACCAGCGGAATGCAGATCATCACGATGCTGGTGAGTTTGGGATTGGTGATGAACAGGAACAGCGTGCCGCCGATCATCATCAGGAAATTGCGCAGCGCCACGGACACAGACGAACCGATCACGGTCTGCAGCAAGGTGGTATCCGTGGTGATGCGCGACTGGATTTCACCGCTGAGATTTTCTTCGAAATAGCCCGGATGCAGCGTCATCAGATGCGAAAACACCGCAGTACGAATGTCCGCCGTGACCCGCTCGCCCAGCCACGACACCCAGTAGAAACGGGCGAAGGTGCCGAACGCCTGTATGATTGCCACCACCAGGAACCCCGCTATAGCCAGCCCGAGGGACTGGCTGGACCCCGCCACGAACCCCACGTCGACAATCACCCGCACAAACTGGACCAGCGCGAGAGTCACCGCTGCCGTGAACACCAGCGCGACCGTGGCCAGAAATATCTGCTTCTTGTAAGGGCGCATGAACACGAAGGCCTTGCGCAGGCTGGAGAACGCGGACGGACCGGCGACTGCCGGTTCCTTGGTGCTGTCTGTAATCATCGGGCAACTCTCTGAAGGGATTCGGGCGTAAGTAGTCTTTGGCCGTAGTCGGCAATGTCATCAAGCAGACGCAACTCTGCCGCGTCTGCGGTTCCCTGTCGCAACCGGTGCAGCTCGGCTGTGAATTCAGTCCAGGACACCCCCGCGCCGGGATGTTCGGGAGCGCGCAGCAAAGCGTCCTGGCAATGCAGCTGCCAGCGCTGGCGCTCGTCGGGAGTGAGGCTGTCCGGGTAATTGCGGGCGCGGAAGCGGAACAGCATTTCGCTCAGTCGCGCGTCCCGGAACGGCTGGCGCCACAATGCCAGCTCCGCAGGATGCGCCGTATGGATCTGCGCCATGGCGCGTTTGTCGTCCGCACCGAAGAAGCCGCCGCTGTAGATCATGAAATCGGGGTCTTCTGCAGGTCCATCCTGCTGGGCATGGGCGCGGTCGAACGCGCTGGCAACTTTCATGATGGCCTCAGGATTGTCCACCAGCATTTGCCAGTAGTCGCGGGCTTTCTCCAGGTCTATACCAAAGCGGTCAGCCGTTGGCCCATCCAGCAGTGACGCTGGCGCGACCACAGGACAACGATTGACGTGGAGAACCTTGAGCGGGATGCGCAACTCACCCTCCTCCAGTGCGTCCTGGCGCGTAAACAGGCGCCGCTGGATGGCTTCCACGCTCAGATGCATCCACTGTGCCGGATCCTGTCGCAAGTCATACACGATGATGCCGTTCTTGTCTGTGGGGTGGCAGGTCAACGGGGCAACGAGTGCAAGCGCGCCGTGGGCTGCGGAATACATCGACGAGACATGCAGTACCGGTTTCTTGCTCAGGACGTCGAGCTGGGCCAGCACCTGCGTCTTGTCGCGCAACTGGTAGACATAGTCGTAAAGTCTGGGCTGCCGGTCACGGATCAGTTTCGCAAGCGCGATGGTGGCCAGCACATCGGAAAGCGCATCATGGGCGTTCTCGTGCCCGATACCATTGGCGGCCGTCAGCTCTTCCAGCCGGAACGACGGGGCACCATCCTCCCGACGGGGCCACACGATGCCCTCCGGTCGCAACGCGCAGCACAGGCGGGTCATGTCGATGATGTCCCAGCGCGAATTGCCATTCTTCCATTCGCGCTCGTAGGGATCATGGAAATTGCGGTACAGCAGCTGCCGCGTCATCTCGTCGTCAAAGCGCAGGCTGTTGTACCCGGCCCCGCAGGTCTGGGGTTGGGCGAACTCGGCGAGGATGCGCCGTGTGAACTCGGCTTCCGGGACACCTTCGGCCAGGGCCTTGTCAGGAGTGATGCCCGTGAGCAGGCAGGAATAGGGATGGGGCAGAAAGTCCGGCGCGGGCTGGCAATACAGCTGCAGTGGCTGACCAATCACATTGAGCGCCTCGTCAGTGCGCACGCCCGCGAACTGCGACGGGCGGTCGCGCCGCGGGTCTGCGCCGAAGGTCTCATAGTCATGCCAGTAAATGCTGCTGCTCACGCAAGTCTCCCGCAATGGCCGAGGCTTATAGCATATTTGCGCCCTCAGATTCCTATGCCCCGCCCATTAGTAGTAGTATCTCGCCCCAACAAGCACCAGCAAGACAGCGAGGCAGTTCCCAGAGCATGCACTTTCCCGGCGCCCATATTCTCAGTGTCAACCAGTTCGATCGCGCAGACGTGGAGCGCATTTTTCAAGTCGCTGACAGCATGGAGCCCTATGCCCACCGCGAACGCATGACCAAGGTGCTCGACGGCGCCATCCTCGGCAACATGTTCTTCGAGCCCAGCACCCGCACGCGCCTCAGCTTCGGCTGTGCGTTCAATCTGCTGGGCGGCGAGGTGCGAGAGACCACCGATGTGAAAACCTCGTCCATCTCCAAGGGCGAGTCACTGTATGACACGGCCCGGGTCATCAGCGGCTACAACGACATCATCGTGATGCGCCACCCCCAGGCCGACTCTGTTGCCGAATTCTCCCGTGCCAGCCGTGTTCCCGTGATCAATGCCGGAGACGGCCCCAATGAACATCCCAGCCAGGCGCTGCTGGATCTGTACACCATCCGCAAGGAACTGGGCGGTCACGCGCAGTCCATCGAAGGCATGCACATCGCCATGATCGGCGACCTCAAACATGGCCGCACGGTGCATTCCCTGTCGCAGTTGATCCAGCTCTATCCCGGCATCACGTTCACGCTTGTTTCCCCCGTCGAGTTGCGCATGCCGGCGGAGATTGTCGAAGACCTGCGTCGCAACGGGCACACAGTTATTGAAACGGAAGACATGGAGCAGGGTCTCGTCGGCAATCACACGGTGTACCTGACCCGCATCCAGGAGGAGCGCTTCAACAGCAAATTGGAAGCTGACCTCTACCGCGGCCGCTTCCGCCTCAACGAGGCCATCTACACCCGCTATTGCCTGCCAAAAACTGTCATCATGCACCCGTTGCCGCGGGACTCCCGCGACGACGCCAACGAACTGGACAACGATCTCAACCAGCACCCCAATCTTGCCATCTTCCGCCAGACCGACAATGGCGTGCTGGTGCGAATGGCGCTGTTCGCGCTGACGCTGGACGTCTGGGATCAGATTGAAAAGACCTCCCGCGAGGTCAACTGGTATACAGAACGAAGATTCTGAATTTGGCACTCAACTGAGGAAAGGACACACCCATGGGCTTCAAAGATCTGCTGCGCATCATGATCCAGAAAGAGGGCTCGGACCTCTTCCTGACCACCGGGGCTCCGCCCAGCATGAAGGCCTATGGCAAGCTCGTGCCCATGTCGACTCAGCCTCTGCCGCCGGGCGCCGTGAAGCAGATTGCCTACCAGATCATGTCGCCGGAACAGATCAAGGATTTCGAGAAAAGTCCCGAAATGAACCTGGCCATAGCCGACCCGGACATCGGCCGTTTCCGCGTCAATATCTTCCAGCAGCGCGGCCAGATCGCCATCGTCGCCCGCAACATCAAGACAGAAATTCCCAGCTGGCAGTCGCTGGGTCTGCCCGAAGTGCTCACCAAACTGATCATGCAGAAACGCGGACTGGTACTCTTCGTCGGCGGCACAGGCTCGGGCAAGTCCACCTCACTGGCAGCGCTGATCGACTACCGCAATACCAACAGCGACGGCCACATCATCACCATCGAAGACCCAGTGGAATTCGTGCATCAGCACAAGAAGTCCATTATCAATCAGCGCGAAGTCGGGGTCGATACCAAGAGCTATGAAGAGGCGCTGAAGAACACCCTGCGCCAGGCTCCCGATGTCATCCTGATTGGCGAGATCCGCAGCCAGGAGACCATGGAACATGCGCTTGCCTTTGCCGAGACGGGCCACCTGTGTCTTTCGACTCTGCACGCCAACAATCCCAACCAGGCGCTCGACCGCATCATCAACTTCTTCCCGGAAGAGCGCCACAAGCAACTTTTCATGGACATGTCGCTGAACCTGCAGGGCTTCGTGTCACAGCGCCTCATTCCCACCGTGGACGGCAAGCGCGCTGCCGCCATTGAGATTCTGCTGGGCACGCCGCGGGTGTGCGACCTGATCAAGCAGGGCAAGGTGGACGAGATCAAGGAAGTAATGGAGAAGTCCGAAAACCAGGGCATGAAGACTTTCGATTCGGCACTTTTCGACCTCTACAAGGCCGGACGCATCAGCCTCGAAGAAGCTCTGAAGAATGCGGATTCCAAGAACAACCTCAGGCTCAAGGTGCAGTTGTCAGAGGGCAAATCCACAGGCGATGACGACGATGGAGGGCTCGGCGGACTGGCCCTGCAACCCAAAGACGATAGTGGCGGTCATTGACGCGACCTCATCATGGACCTGCGCAGCATTCTGATTCTGATCGGGCTTTGGCTGATTGTGCTGGCGGTTGCCGCGCGCTTGTTCGTCTACCCGCGCTGGCGCCGCAAGCGACTGGACGCGAGCCCGTTTCCAGCGCCCTGGCTGAGCATCCTGCGGCGCAACCTGCCTGTTTACCGCGCCATGTGGCCAGACCAGCAGAAGCAGCTGCGCCAGCTGATCGTGCGCTTTCTCGACAGCAAGACCTTCATTGGCTGCGCCGGGCAGCAGATCACCGATGAAGTGCGTGTCACGATCGCTGCCCATGCCTGTCTGCTGCTGCTGAGTCGGCCCACGAATGAGTATCAGGAACTGCGCTCGGTGCTGGTGTATCCGAGTGGCTTCGTGGTGGATCGCGATGAGGTGGATGAAGCGGGGGTAGTCAGCGAAGACGAGCATTTCCTGATTGGCGAGTCGTGGGAAAATGGCAAGGTGATACTGGCCTGGGACAGCGTGCAGCACAGTGTTCGCAATTTCTCGGATGGTGAGAACGTGGTGCTGCATGAGTTTGCCCATCAGCTGGACCACGAATCCGGCATCACCAATGGCGCGCCACTGCTGTATCAGCGTGGCAGCTATACTCGCTGGGCGGAGGTGTTTTCGGAAGAATTCGAGCGCCTGCGCCAGGACAGTGACGAAGAACGCCGGACCTTGATTGACGAATACGGTGCCACAAACCCGGCGGAATTCTTTGCAGTGGTCACTGAAACTTTTTACGAACAGCCTCATGCACTGGCGCAGCAGCACGCAGCCCTGTTCGAGCAGCTGAAATCCTATTACCGGGTGGATCCACGCGAGTGGCAACGCGACAGCAACGAACAGGTACATTGAACGCATGCGACTGGACAAGTACATCAGCCACGCCACGGGACTTCCACGGGAGTACGTGAAGCGGGTCATCCGACACAAGAAGGTGACGGTCAACGGCGCCATGATCAAGAGCGCATCGGCGCAGGTGGCCGAGACGGACGCGGTGTGTCTGGAAAGCGAATTGTTGACGTTGCCTGGACCGCGCTATCTGATGCTGCACAAGCCGGCGGGCTATATTTGCGCCACCGAAGACGGGGAGCATCCGATCGTTCTGGACCTGTTGCACGACTCGGATCCGGAAGGTCTGTCCATTGCCGGCCGTCTGGACATCGATACGACGGGGCTGGTGCTGCTCAGCGATGACGGCCAATGGCTGCATCGCGTAACGTCCCCCCGCCATCTGTATTCCAAAGTCTACCGCGCCGTGCTGCAGGCACCCGTCAACGAGGACACCGTCGCCGCCTTTGCAGCCGGCATGTTGCTGCGCGGTGAGGACAAGCCCACCGCCCCTGCCCTGTGCGTGCCACTTCCTGACAACAGCGCCGAGGTAACGCTCAACGAAGGCCGTTACCATCAGGTCAAACGCATGTTCGCCGCCTGTGGCAATCATGTTGTAGCACTGCACCGTGTTCGCATTGGCGCCGTGCTGCTGGACGATTCCCTGGCCGAAGGGGCCAGCCGCCCGTTAACCCACGAGGAAATGGAGAGTTTCCTGTCATGAGCATTCATCTGGAACAACTGCTGGCCGACCTGCTCAACACCCCTGCCAGCGCGCCCTCAGGGCCCGTGCTGTGGATCGCCGACGAAAGCCTCACAGAGCGCGAACTGCTGGTTGCCAGAGCGCGTCCTGACCTGTATGTGCTGACGAATCGCCATGATCTGGGGGCCAGGCTCAATGCCGCTGGTCTGCAGGTCACAGTGAGTGACTTCGACTTCACCAGCTTGCCGGTGCAGCAGTTTGCCACTGTCGTCTACCGCGTTTCCAAGGAGCGTCCGCTGGTGCATCACTGCATCAATGAGAGCTACCGGCATCTGCTGGCCGATGGTGCGCTGCACCTGCTGGGCAGCAAGGATGATGGCATTCGCACGCACGGGCGCAATGCAGAGCAGGTGTTCGGCACGCCCGAACACGCCAAGAAGCAGGGTGACGTCTATCGAGTCTCGTTGCTGCGTGGCCACGAGACCGGCGATGAGGGCGTGCAATGGCTGGATTGCAAGGAGTATTCCCATCTGCGCCCGTGCACCGTCGGCGAACTGCACTTCATCAGCAAGCCCGGAGTCTTCGGCTGGAACAAGGTCGACCGCGGCAGTGTCCTGCTGGTGGAAGAGGCCCACAAGCTGATCACCCACCGCAAGAATGCCGGCACGGTGCTCGATCTTGGCTGCGGCTATGGGTACCTGATTCTCGCAACGGCCGATATCCCCTTTTCAGGACGCTGGGCGACAGACAACAACGCCGCGGCGGTGCAGGCAGCGCAGGCCAGTTTCGCCAGAGCGCAGTTGGCCGTGCACGTCAGCCTGGATGATTGTGGTGAACAACTGCAGGAGCGCTTCGATCTGATACTGTGCAATCCGCCCTTTCACCAGGGCTTCAGCACCAGCAATGCACTGGCAGTGAAATTCCTGACACAGATCCGCCGGCTTCTCGCGCCCAACGGCCGCGCTCTCGTGGTGGTCAATCAGTTCATTGCGCTTGAAAAGGCGGCGGAAGAGTCATTCAGCAAGATCACCACCCTGACGCAGGCTCAGGGCTTCAAGGTCGTGCAGCTGGGCTGACACGATGTTGCCTGAAAAGCAGGGAGAGCAGTGCCTTTTGCGGCTCCCCTGCTATAATGCGCGCCTTTCCAACATCCCGCCCTATTACAATAAAAACGCATTGGGTCATGCAACACAGTCATTCAGGTACCCACATGAAGAAGTTTCCGCCCCCCTTTTACCGCTGGCGTCCGCATCCCTGGCACGGCCTTGAAGTCGGCCCGGACGCGCCGCGTCTGGTGCATGCATTCATTGAAATCTGTCCATTCGACCTGGTGAAGTACGAGGTCGACAAAACCACTGGCTATCTGCGTGTGGACAGACCACAGCGCTCGTCTTCCCAGCATCCCACCCTGTACGGGTTCATTCCGCGTACCTATTGCGGCGCGCGAGTCCGGGACCTGATGGAAGGAGCTGCACGTGGCGATGGCGATCCGCTGGACATCTGCGTGATCAGCGAACGTCCCATCTCCAAGACGGAAATCATTCTGAATGCCAAGGTGATTGGCGGACTGCCGATGCTGGATGGTGGAGAAGCCGACGACAAGATCATTGCGGTACTGCAGAACGATCCACTTTTCGCCGACATCGAAGACATCAGCGAACTGCCACCGGCTCTGATCGAGAGAATGCGTCACTACTTCCTGACCTACAAACTGATTCCAGGGCAGGAGAACAAGGTGTCCATTGGCGCGGCTTATGGTTTCGAACACGCCAAAGTCGTGATTCAGGCGGCGATGGACGACTACGAGACGGAGTACGGTTCCTCCGATTGATGGCGGAATCTGCCTAGCGGCACACCATTCCCGAAGATTCCGTCGCACAGGTTCCGCCAGCGTCACGGGCATCCCCACTGTGACGCACGGCGGTTACCTCGGCCATCACCGAGATGGCGATCTCGGCCGGCGTCTTGCTGCCTATCTGCAAGCCTATGGGCGCGTGCAGCCGGTCAATCTCCTCCGCTGTCAGCCCCAGTTCCGGCAGACGCAGGCGGCGGGCGGCGGAAGTTCTGTCGGAGCCCATGGCGCCCACGTAGAAGGCCTGGGTCTTCAATGCTTCCATCAGCGCCATGTCATCCACCCGCGGGTCATGGGCCAGGGCAATCACTCCGCTGTAGGGGTCACTGAAGTTGTCACGCACCACGTCATCCGGCAGTTCAGACGTGACATGCACCCCCTCCACATGCCAGTTGGCCAGGTAGTCTGGGCGCGGGTCACACAGTGTGACGTCATACTCCAGCGCCAACGCCATCTCGGCGACATACCGTGCCACATCCCCTGCGCCCAGCAGCAGCAGCTTGTAGCGGGGGCTGAGGCTGTGCAGCAGGGATTCTTCGTCGAGGATCACGGCCTGTTCCGAGGCACTGTGCTGAACGCTGATGAGGCCGTTGCGCAGATCCACCAGCCTGCTGACGCGCTGATGCGCCTCCAGGGAGTCCACCAGGGCGCTGAACACCTCGCGGTTGTGCGCAACCGGGGCGATGTATTCCAGCAGTACATGCAACTGACCCCCACAGGGCAGACGCAGGCGCGCAGCCTGTTCGGCGGTTATCCCGTATTTCACGACGAAGGGTTTCAATTCGATGTCGTACTGCGACTTGAGGCTGCCGTCCCGAAGCTGCACCAGGAAGTCTTCTTCGATGCAACCGCCCGAGATGGAGCCTGCGATCTCGCCGTCCAGCGTGCAGGCCATCATCGAGCCAATGGGGCGTGGCGAGGAGCCCCAGGTCCGCAGGATTGTGCACAGCCACACCGGCCTGTCATGATCCAGCCATTCGAGAACACTGCTGATGATGTGCTGCTGACCGCTCTGCATGGTATTGCCTCTACTGCCTGTTGCCTGTGCTTTTCGCGAGACCGGAGCTTACAGCAACTGCGCGCAACAGCACAACGAGACGCAGGCCGCATCGCACCTGAGCAGCGGGCATCACACGACTCTGGTTTTCCAGCCCCCGCGCATGAAATACAATACGCCAACGACGCCCAGCAAGATCTCCGCCAGAAAGATGGCCCAGAACACACCGTAAGGCCCCATCTCCAGCACCGTCGCCAGAAAATAGGCGACAGGAATCTGCACGACCCAGTAGCAGAATCCGTTGATCCAGGTCGGCGTCATGGTGTCGCCGGCACCGTTGAAGGCTTGTATTGCTACCATGCCCAAGCCCATGAACCCGAAGCTGTAACTCATGATGCGCAGGGCATCAATACCGTAAGCCACGGCATTGGCCTCCGCCGTGAACAGCCCCATGATCACGTCCGGAAACACGATCAATACTGCGGACACCAGCACCATGTAAGTGACGTTGTACTTTGCCACCTGCCACACCGTATCCACCGCGCGTTGTACTTTGCCGGCTCCCAGGTTCTGCCCCACCAGTGTCGCGACGGCATTGCTCAGGCCCCAGGCCGGGAGGATCACGAACATCATGACACGCACCGCGATCGTGTACCCCGCCACCGCATCGCTGCCATAGGCAGACACCAGGCGCATCAGGAAGACCCAACTCGCCGTGGCGATCAGGAACTGCGCAATGCCACCTACCGAGATGCGGACCAGCGCCAGCACCACGGAGATCTTGATAACCAGATCCTTCAGTCCAAGCTGGATCCGGCGATTGCTGGCACACAGGTAATAGAGCTGATACAGCACACCCACGCCTCTGCCAATGTTCGTGGCCACGGCGGCGCCCGTCACACCCATGTCGGGGAAGGGACCCCAGCCATAAATCAGGCAGGGATCCAGGACAATGTTGATGCCGTTGGCCAGTATCAGTGAACGCATGGCAATGCTGGCATCGCCGGCACCACGGAAAATACCGTTGTTGAGGAACAGAAAGACAATGGTGAAACACCCACTGAACATGATCTGCGTGTAGGTGGTGCCCATGGCAACAACCTCGGCATCGGCCCCCATCAGTCCGAGAATCTTTCCTGCGTAGAAATACCCCACCACACCGACGAAGACCGACACGAATACGCCCATCCACAGCGCCTGTCCGGCGGCGAATGCAGCACTACGGGCATTGTCCTCCCCAATGCGGCGCGCCACCATCGCTGTCGTCCCCATGCTCAGGCCGATGGCCACGGCGTAGAGCAGTGACATCATGGCTTCCGTCAGTCCGACCGTGGCCACCGCTGCGGCTCCCAGACCGGCCACAAAGAAAATGTCCACGATGGCGAACACCGATTCCATGGCCATTTCGAGAATCATGGGCACGGCAAGCAAAAACGTCACTCGGGCGATCGAGCCCTCGGTGTAATTGAGAGTAGAACTGCCGGCAAGGGCCTCTTTGAACAGCCCAAGGCCGGCGCGGATTTTTTTGACAGACATGTTGAATCCACAAAGAAAGGGAAAGGAGCGCGGAACCGGGCGGTTCACAACGCAGATCAGGGAGTCTTCAGCGGGAGGAAATATCCATTGGGCGATTGCTCCTTTCTTCATGCATAGCGGAAAGTGCGCGGATTATAGGCAAAGCTTCCTGGCTTGTCGTGCACATAATTCCGAGAAACTCTTTGCTTATGCCTCTGTGCGGGATTAGCTTACAGCGAGGTCAGCAACCTGCAGAGCTGCGGGTTTGCAGACCGGGATACTCCACACCCATGGAATCAGGTGAGAAATCATGAGCATTGTTCTATTTATGCTGGGTTTGGTGTTTCTGGTGGTGGGTGCCGAGGCACTGGTGAAGGGAGCTTCCCGACTGGCTACTGCTTTTCGCGTTTCGCCGCTCATCATCGGACTGACAGTCGTCGCCTTCGGCACCAGTGCTCCCGAATTGGCAGTAAGCATCGAAGCAGCGCTGGCGGGCCAGGCCAACATCGCCATCGGCAATGTCGTCGGCAGCAACATCTTCAACGTGTTGTTCATTCTCGGCGTCTCAGCACTGATTGTCCCCCTTGTAGTGTCCGCACAACTAATTCGACTGGACGTCCCGCTGATGGTGGGGCTCTCCGTTATTGTTTTCCTGATGGCCGCAGACGGCTTGCTCAGCCGCATCGATGGCGCAATTCTGGTGGCAGGGCTTGTGGCCTATGTACTGTTCCTCGTCGTGCAGAGTCGCCGGGACAATACCGCAGCAGATGCTGCAGCCGCCGCACTGGACATCCCGCAGGAGCCGACAGCCGCTGCGCGAAATCCAGGCTGGCTGCTCAATCTGGGGCTGATCGTTGGTGGCCTTGCCTTGTTGATTCTGGGCTCCCGATGGCTGGTGGATTCGGCCATCGCGTTCGCTCAGTACCTCGGAGTCAGTGACCTGGTCATCGGCCTGACCATTGTTGCGGCTGGAACCTCAATGCCGGAAGTCGTCACCTCCATTGTCGCCGCATTGCGGGGGGAACGGGACATTGCCGTGGGCAATGTGGTAGGCAGCAATATATTCAACATCATGGGCGTCCTCGGCATCGCCAGTGCAGTGGCTCCCAACGGCATCGACGTTTCGGCAGCGGTGCTTGCGTTCGACTTCCCGATCATGATCGCAGTGGCATTTGCGTGCGTTCCGATATTCTTCACAGGCGGGATTATCGGGCGCCGGGAGGGGGCGGTATTTCTTGGCTATTACTTCTTCTACTCACTGTACCTGTACCTCGCCTCTTCCCGGCAGGATCTGCTGCTTGAATACGACCACATCATGTTGTACTTCGTGATGCCGATCACCGCGTTGACCATCGCCAATTCTGTAGTGCAGGACATCCGACGCCGCCGCAAAACCTTGCGCTCCGACTGATCACGACAGCAGACGGAAGGGAGCATGCCGCTGCTCCAGTCGCAGCAGTGTCGCCTTCGCCTCAAGGCCTCCTCCGAAACCGGTGAGCGTTCCAGTACTGCCGATGACGCGGTGACAGGGGATGACGATGGGCAAGGGATTGCGCCCATTGGCAGCACCGACAGCACGACTGGCCAGCGGCCTGCCAATCTGTTTCGCCACATCGCCATAACTGCGCGTCTGTCCGTAGGGGATTGTCCGCAAGGCTTGCCAGACCTGCCGCTGAAACTCGGTGCCCTGCGGCGACAGTGACAGTTCGAAGCTGGTCAGTTCACCGCCGAAATAAGCCAGCAGCTGGCGCTTTACTTCGGGAAAGGCCCTGTCATCCGGCCGCCAAATGTCCTGGTGACGCATGCGTGACTTGCCTTCGGGAAAGCCGATGTAGCTGAGCTGTTCGCCATTCCCCGCCAACAGCAGATCGCCAATCGGCGATGGAAAATACGTGTAATGAATGGGCATCGCTGTCTCCTTTTTTTTGTCCTTCAAAGCGTCTGTGAGTGTGCGTAGTGGCGCCATAGCAGCATGACGGCATAGGCGCGCCAGGGTCGCCAGCGTTCGGCCAGCGCCAGCAGGGCCGCCGGGCTGAGTGTCTCGTCTGGCCTGGCGGCCGCGCGCAGCAGAATCAGGTCACTGTGTGGAAATGCATCTGCGTCATTGAGCGCCCGCAGCGCAATGTACTGGGCTGTCCACGGACCAATGCCGGGAATCTTTTGAATGCGGGCGACGAATGCAGTCGTATCCAGACTGCCATCGAAGCACAGGTTCCCTTCCAGCACCGCGCGCGCCAGATGCTGAATCGCTGCAATGCGACGCGTGGTAATCCCCAGACCAGACAGGGAAGCATGAGCCAGAAGCTCCGGCTCAGGAAACACACGGGTCAATGCCGGGTTGCACGCACTGTGATAGTCCCGCCCATACGCCGCTGCCAGCCTTGAAACAAGCGTCGTGGCGCCTTTGACAGATACCTGCTGACCGATGACGGCACGAACGGCCACTTCGAAGCCGTCCCACGCTACTGGTACTCGAATTCCAGGATGTGCCGCCACAGCGGCCTTCAAGCGCGGATCTCCAGACAGATGGACATCCACTTCTGAACTCACCGCTTTGAGATCAAACATCAGGTTGACGCGCTCGACTACCTGCGCAAGCGCGCGGATCTGCGAATCTTGCACCCGCAACAGCAGGTGGTGCGTGCCCTCGAGAAACCTCACCTCGAACTCAGTCGCCTCGCCATTGAGCATGATCGTTCTGGAATAGGAATCCTGCGTGACATTTTCCACCCCCGGAATCGCCCGAAACCGAAGATAGTCGAGCATGGCCCGCCAGTTGAAAGGCGGCCGGTAGTTCAAGCGCAGCACGATGTCACTGGAAGCTGACTGTGCGTCGGATACTGGCTCCGTACCCTTGCGCAGCGCGCTGGGGGCACGTCCATAAACCTGCTGAAAAATGGCATTGAAGCGGCGGACACTGCTGAAGCCCGCTGCAAAACAGATGCTGGCCATCGGCAGGCGCGTTTCGTCAATCAGCTTCTTGGCGAAGTGCAGACGCTGAGTATTGGCAACAGCCAGCACGGACACGCCAAGATGCTGTCGAAACAAGCGGGAGAGCTGGCGCGCTCCTATGTTCAGTGCTGCCGCAAGTGCGGGCACTCCGCCGTCGTCCAGCGTGCCACGGGCGATCAGTTGCAAAGCCCGCGACACAGTATGCGAACTGCCGATCCATGCGGGTGTCCCGGGGGCGGACTCGGGGCGACACCGCAGGCAGGGCCGGAACCCGGCTTCCGCCGCGGCAGCCGCGCTCTCGTAAAGTCGGATGTTCTCCTTGCGGGGAATGCGCGCCGCACAAATCGGGCGGCAGTAGATGCCAGTGCTCAGCACGCCTACGTAGACCCTGCCGTCGAAGTGCGGATCACGGGCTTGCCGGGCCTGTTCGAATTCGTCTGGGTGCCACTGCACGGAAAGGCGCGCTCCTGACCTTGTGGGTGAATGAAGCGCAAATTAGCACAGGCGCGGCTAGTCGTACTGGCCGTTTTCGGACGTCAATAAAAAATGGGCGCTGCCTCGCGGCAACGCCCATCGTATTTCAGCGCCATGCCTGCGCATGGCAATTCAGGTTCAGCGCCCCTGTGCTTCCAGCGCAACATGCGCCTGCGAGATCACGTACTGGCGGATCGCATCGGCATCGGCGTCTTCCAGAGAGCTGTCGAACGACACCATGCCACCACTGGTCAGCTCGCCGTCAATCACCACGGCCTCGAATGCCTCCAGAGTCTGGATGCGCGGGCTGTAGCGCAGGTCCGGGAACGTTCCGACGCTGGCACTGACTGCAGCCGGGCCATGACACACACTGCACAGACGGGCATAAACCTGTTCACCGTGGGCAAGTGTTTCACTGACAGCAGTCAGCGGAGGCGGGTTCAATTCACCTGCCGCAGTGACTTCGACAGGCAGCTCCGCCGGCAGCTGCGCCGTGCCGCCGGCCTTGAAGACCAGGATGCGGGAGTTGTTGTTGGACGCACGCGTCGTGGAACCAATGGCACCGGCACCGACCGTCGGCAGCGAACGCCCGCCGGAGAGCACAGCCACATGCTGCACGCCGTCCACCAGGAACGTGATCGGTGCGGCGACCGTCATCGCCTGCGTCAATCCAGCCCACAGACGCTCACCCGTCTCGTCACGGTATGCCACGAATTCGCCTGCGGCGTTGCCCTGGAATACCAGTCCGCCTGCCGTGCTGAGCACACCTGCTGCGTCAGACGGCTCCAGCTGCGGTACGCGCCAGGCTTCGCGCTGAGATACCGGATCCCAGGCCAGCAGATAGGACTGTCTTGTGGGAGCTGCAGCACCGGCTGCACTGATGAGAGCCGCACCCGCTGCAAAGTCGGTGCCGGTATTCCAGCCACGCTCAGACGTGATGTACTCCGTCTCAGCCGTGTAGCCCATGATGTTCTCGCGGGCTGCAAGATAAACAAGGTTGGTACGCTGACTGAACGACATCGGGTGCCAGTTGTGGCCGCCCAGCGCACTGGGCTGCACGATCAGAGGCACGCCGGTTTCGTTGTAGCGCGCTTCTGGAACTTCCACGGGGCGATCCGTTTCCAGATCGATGTGGGTCGCCCAGCTGGTGGGCACGAATTTCTCCGCTGTGATCAGCTGGCCGGTGGCCGCATCCAGCACGTAGAAGAAGCCATTCTTTGGCGCCTGCATCACTACGCGACGCTCTGCGCCATCGATGGTCAGGTCGGCCACGATGATGTGTTGCGTAGCCGTGTAGTCCCAGGTCTCCCCCGGCGTGGTCTGGTAATGCCAGCGGTAGGTGCCGTCATCGGGATTGATCGCCATGATGGAGGTCAGGAACAGGTTGTCGCCGCCGCCAGGGCTGCGCAGACTCTGGTTCCAGGGTGAGCCGTTGCCCACGCCGATGTAAAGCAGGTTGAGATCGGCGTCATACGCCATGGAATCCCACACGGTGCCGCCACCGCCCAGTCTCCACCACTCGCCGTTCCAGGTCTCCGCGGCTGTTGCCAGCTCGGGCTGCTCGAAGCCGTCGGCAGGATTGCCCGGGACTGTGAAATAGCGCCAGTTCTGCTCGCCGGTGTTGGCGTCATACGCCGTGATGTAGCCACGTACGCCATATTCCGCGCCGCCGTTGCCGATGATGACCTGGCCTTTGACGATGCGGGGGGCGCCGGTGATGGTGTAGGGCTTGGTCTGATCAACGGTGACGACACTCCACAGCACTTCACCCGTCGCAGAATCCAGCGCGATCAGGCGGCCATCGATGGTGCCAACGAAGACCTTGCCATCCCACACGGCAACCCCACGGTTGACCACGTCACAGCAGGCATCGACGCCCTTGGCCGGATCTACTTCCGGATTGTAGGCCCACAGCGCCTCGCCGGTACGCACGTCATAGGCCTTCACGTGACTCCAGGCCGTGCTGACATACATGGCGCCATCGACCACGATTGGCGTGGCTTCCTGACCGCGGCTGGTGTCGATGTCCGCATACCAGGCCAGTCCCAGCTGGTTGACGTTTTCGGTCGTGATCTGATCGAGGGGGCTGAAGCGCTGCTCGCCGTAATCGCGGCCATTGCTCATCCAGTTGCCGGGCTCACTGTCGGCAGCGACCAGACGTACCGTATTGACTGCGGCCGCGTACGGAGCAGCCGCGGGCTGCGTTGCAGCGGGGGCGGTGGAGGCAGCGGGCGCCGTATTTTCCGTGGCAGGGCTGCAGGCCGCTACCAGCAGCGCGGCCGACATCAGCGCTGACAAACTCACAATTCTCGACATAGTAGAAATTACCCTTGTTTTTTGTTTGAGCAGAATCCGGTCCCTGACCAATGCGTCTCCACCACTCCATCGCGTGGGGGCCAGTATACACATCCTCCCTTGTGTTTAGCGACCCGCGGCAGGCTTTCTTGTAGCCCGCCCAAGGCGCTCTGGTGTATAGTGCCGGCCCAGTTTCCTTCAGCAATTCAAGACCCTGTACGAGTGAGCCACGATGAGCGACAAAACCAGTGACAAGAGCACCCGCAAGTATTCCAGCCAGGTAGTGGACGGCGTTGAACACGCACCCAGCCGCGCCATGTTGCGCGCCGTGGGTTTCGGGGACGAGGACTTCAAGCGTCCGCAAATTGGCATTGCGTCTACCTGGAGCATGGTGACCCCCTGCAACATGCACATCAACAAACTGGCTGAAGAGGTCAACCGCGGCGTGGATGCCGCACAGGGCAAAGGCATAATTTACGGCACCATCACCGTGTCTGACGGCATTTCCATGGGCACTGAAGGCATGAAGTATTCCCTGGTCTCCCGTGAAGTGATCGCCGATTCCATCGAAGCAGTGTCCGGCTGCATGGGCCATGACGCCGTCATCGCCATCGGCGGCTGCGACAAGAACATGCCGGGCTGCATCATGGGCATGGCGCGGCTGAACCGCCCTTCCATCTTCATTTACGGTGGCACCATCCAGCCGGGCAAGAATCACACTGACATCATTTCCGTGTTCGAAGCCGTCGGCGGACATGCCAATGGACGTGTGTCTGATATCGAGCTGAAGCAGATCGAGGAAACGGCGATCCCCGGACCGGGTTCATGCGGCGGCATGTACACCGCGAACACCATGGCGTCTGCCATAGAGGCGCTCGGCATGAGCCTGCCCAACAGCTCGGCCCAGGACGCGATCTCCACAGAGAAAGTCGATGACTGCCTGCGCGCGGGAGAGGCCGTCATGGAATTGCTGCGACGGGACATCAAACCTTCCGACATCATGACTCTTGCAGCCTTCGAAAATGCCATCAAGGTCGTGATTGCTCTGGGTGGCTCGACCAACGCGGTACTCCACCTGCTGGCCATTGCGCACACTGTGGGCGTTCCCCTGACGCTGGACGACTTCACCCGCCTGGGCAAGGACACCCCGCTGCTGGCAGATCTGCGCCCGAGCGGTCGCTTCCTGATGTCCGAGCTGATCAAGATCGGCGGCATACAGCCTTTGATGAAGATGATGCTGGACCGCGGCATGCTCCACGGCCACTGCATGACCGTCACCGGCAAGACGCTGGCCGAAAACCTGAAAGACGTGAAGGCTTACCCGGCCGGCCAGGAGATCATTCAGTCCTTCGACAAGCCCATCAAGAAAGACAGCCATCTGGTGATTCTGCGCGGCAATCTGGCTCCCAATGGCGCGGTAGCCAAGCTGACTGGCAAGGAAGGCCTGGCGTTTACAGGCACGGCGCGCGTGTTCAATTCCGAAGAAGAATCCCTGAAAGGCATTCTCAATGGCACCGTCGTCTCCGGCGATGTGCTGGTGATCCGCTTTGAAGGACCGAAAGGCGCCCCCGGCATGCGCGAGATGCTCAGCCCCACCTCGGCCATCATGGGCAAGGGCCTGGGCAAGGACGTTGCGTTGATCACTGACGGACGTTTCTCAGGGGGCAGCCATGGCTTTGTCGTCGGGCACATCACGCCGGAAGCAATCGAAGGCGGCCCGATTGCGATTGTGCAGGATGGCGACACCATCACCATCGACGCCCAGACCCACGAAGTAAAACTGCACTTGAGCGACGAAGCCATAGCTGCCCGTCTGACGCAGTGGAAAAAGCCCGCTCCGCGCTACACCCGGGGCCTGCTGGCAAAGTATGCGAAGACCGTCGCATCTGCCTCTGAAGGCGCAGTGACAGACAAGTATCTTTAGTCACACTGCAGACACATTTGTCACATCACCAGGGTAGAACTGTCGCATGCTGCACACCTATCACCTGAGCAATGAACACTGCCTGATCGCCGGACCCGAGGAAAACACCGCGGAGTCCATCGGGACGGCCTTGTGGCTGGACCTTGTCGACCCTGACGACGAGGAGCG
>CAMCRC010000030.1 GCA_945877175.1 Klebsiella pneumoniae
ATGGGGCGCGAGCTGTTTGACTTCGCGTTCAAGCAGTACGCCAATCTCTGGATGTTCAAACGCCCGACGCCGGCCGACTTCTTCCGTACCATGGAAGAAGCTTCCGGCGTGGATCTGGACTGGTTCTGGCGCGGCTGGTTCTACTCCACTGACCATGTGGATATTGCACTGCAGCGCGTCTACGAGATGCGCCTGGACACCGAGAACCCCGACATCGACTACGACCGGCGCCGACAGGAAGATGCCGCCAAGCCAGGCTCGCTGTTCGTGCAGCGCAATGTCGAAGCGGGCATGCGCACCTGGGTCGAGCGCAATCCGGAAGTGCGGGACTTCTACGATGACAACGATCGCTTCACAGTGACCAACAAGGACCGCAATGCCTACAACGCGTTTCTGGAGGACCTCGAAGTCTGGGAACGGGAGGCTCTGGATCGCGCGATTGCCGAAGACAAGAACTACTACGTGCTCGAATTTGCCAATGTGGGCGGCCTGGTGATGCCCATCATTCTCGGCATCACGTATGAGGACGCGAGTACGGAAGACATCTACATTCCCGCCGAGATCTGGCGCCGCAGCCCCGACAGCGTGCGCAAGCTGGTGGTCACCGACAAGCAGGTGGCCAGCATCGTGGTCGACCCGTACTGGGAAACCGCGGATGTGGACATCGAGAACAACTACTACCCGCGCCGCCTGATCCCCTCCCGTGTAGAGGCCTTCAAGTCGGAAGGTGCAGGAGGACTCACTGGCCGTGACCTGATGCAGGACATCAAGACAGAACTGAAGACGGAAGAAGAGACTGCTGAAGACGCGGCAGAAGACGCCGGGGACACCCAGTGAGCAGACGAGCAGCACGCAGAAAGTTCCTTCTGGCAGCCTGCGTGCTGCCGGGCGTGCTGTGGCTTGGCTCCGTCAACGAGGCCGACGCCCACCAGCAGCAGGCCGCGCTGACGCGGGTGCTGTTCAATGGCCGCAGCGGCAATGTGGAAGTCATGCATCGCTTCTTGGTACATGACGCGGAACATGCCGTGCGGCAACTGCTGGACCCGGAGGCAGACATCATCGCCTCCGCGCCAGCACGGGAACAGTTCGCCCAGTATGTGATCGAGCGTTTCTCCCTGCTGGGTCTGGAGGGCAATACGCTGCCACTGGAATACGTTGGGCAGGAAATCGACGGCATCTTTCTGTGGGTATATCAGGAGATGCCGATTCCGGTGCAACTCAACGGCCTCTCGATCATCCACAATGCACTGCGCGATCTGTGGCCCGAACAGAACAACCTGGTCAATATCGAACGCGACGGCATGGTGCAGACGCTGAATTTCACCGGCACCGTGGAATGGCAAAGCGTTACTTTCGAATAAATGTGGCTATAATCGCCGCCCTTTCCAGCCTCAGGATACCTTCTTGACCCAGCTCGAGCATTGCAATTCCATCATGGCGCTGCGCCAGCGTGAACTCGCCATTCCCCGACGTCCGTTTCTGGCGCGGGGCAGCAAAGTGGTTCGTTGTCAGACCTGCCTCATGCCACTCAAGGCCTGCATCTGCGCCGTGCGCCCTGCCCCCCTGCACGGCAGCGCGTTCTGCTTCATCCTGTACTGGGGCGAAGCGTTCAAGCCTACCAACACAGGTCGGCTGGTGGCCGACGTGATCCATGACAATCACGCCTTTCTGTGGGATCGCACCCGCCCCGACCCAGCCCTGCTGGCCCTGCTGAGCGACCCGCAGTACGCGCCCATTCTGGTGTTCCCCACTCAGTACGCCGAGCCGGAACGCTGCATTGAGTCACCCGCGCAACTGCCCGCCATCGCGGCCGGCAAAACACCGCTGTATGTGATGCTCGATGGCACATGGCGCGAGGCCAAGAAGATGTTCCGCAGCGCATATCTGGCCCCCCTGCCGGTGTTGGGCCTCAATCCCGAAGAAGGCTCCCGCTATCAGCTGCGCGAGGCGGTTCACAAGCATCAGTTATGTACGGCAGAGGTGGCGGCCATGGTCCTGGCACTGGGCGGCGACGCGCCGGCGGCAACGGCACTGGGGGACTATTTCGAGGTGTTCCGGCGCAACTACGTGGCCAGCAAACCGCATATGGTGCTGCGGGAAAATTAGTCAGCCAGTTCTACGCGGTTGCGGCCCTTGTCCTTGGCCATGTACAGCGCTCGATCGGCACGCTGCATGAGAGTGTCCAGTGTGTCGCCCTGCCGGAACTGGGCCACGCCCGCACTGACCTGAAAACTGAAGGCGCCACGGGCTCCCCACATGGACAGCCGTGAGGCGCCATCCAGAAGCCTCTGCAGAATGATGCGGGCACCTTCGATCTCGGTGTCGGGCAGCAGCAGCACAAATTCCTCACCACCAAAACGGGCGAACACATCGGTAGAACGCGCTTCGCGAAGGCACATCTGGCTGAACTGGCACAGAGCATCATCCCCCGCCTGATGGCCCTGCACGTCGTTCACGATCTTGAAGTGGTCCAGATCCAGCACCGCAAGACACAGCGCTGACTCATAGCGCGCAGCCCGCTTCATGCAGCGTTCGAACAGACTGTTGAAAGAGCGGCGGTTCAGCGCACCGGTCAGCGGATCGACCGTGGCCAGGCTCCTCTTCCATGGCCCGGCGGTGCGCGATGTCCCGCAGCTCCACCACCACATCTCCGGGGCCGTCCTCATCCAGCGGGACGACGCGCACTTCGCCGGGAAAACTGCTGCCATCGCCACGTTTGACATCGACATCCACAAGTGTCCCGTCGGCGTTGTGCAGCAGCATGGCCAGCATGGACTTCGACCGCTTGGGAAACAGCTCTTCAAACGTCTGACCAAGCAACTGTTCGCGCGAGCAGCCTGTGAGCGCTTCGAGCTGGCGATTGGCATCGCTCAGGCGCCCATCCTTGAGTACCGCAATGCCGGCGCTGGAGACATTGAGCAGGCGCTCGAAGCGCAGTGCGTTCTGTCGCGCCTGCTCGGCGTTGGCGCGGCTGCCGGCCAGAATGCGCTGCATGGTCATGAGCACCATGCCGATGAAGCCCATCACCAGCGCGGGAAGGGCGAAATTGTAAGGCAGCAGGTAGCTGAACGATTCATAGGGCTGCACATAGGGCAGTCCGCTCAGCCACGCCTCCCCGGCGAACCAGGCCCGCAGCAGGGTTACCAGCGAATAGATGGTGAGACAGATGCCTACGAGCAGACGTGCCGGGCGCGTGGCCGGTTCGTCCTTGTGGTACAGCAGCAGTTGCAAAGCCTGGACCGGCAACAGACCGGCAATCAGGGAATACACCATCATCAGGAAATCGGAGTTGCCCGCCGTGTACCAGTAATGCAGGTTGAAGGCGATGATCAGCAGGACGCTGGCCGGCACAATCCAGTAAGGCAGCGGGCGCCCCACGAACCGGAAGACGCCCAGCATCAACACCGCCTCTCCGGCCATTTGCAGTGCGTTGGCAATAATGTTCAGTGCAGCGCTGCGCGTGACCACAAAAAGGAAAAACACCAGCACGCCTGCAACCAGCATCCATGCCCCTGCCATCCACCAGGCCGGTCCGGGAATCGGTCTGGCCACGACCCACAACGCAGTAGCAGCAATGGCGACCGCAAGGATCAGGTTGACCCCCAGCAACATGGGTAAAAAATACAGTGCTTCCATCAGCAGTCATCCCTGATGAAACACCCCACCGCATCGAGCATGGCGGCATAGTGAGGATTGAAGGACCCGCGGCGGATGAGCTTGCCTTCATAACGACCTTCGCTGCCCAGGTTGCGCTCGCCATAGACAGTCTGAGTCGGATCATTGCGGCAAGTCTGGAAATCGGGACTGCCATCACCGTACTGCAGGCAGATTGCGTAGGCACCATCAAGGCCATAATGAAGATCTTCGGGAGGCACTGAAATGCTGGTGTGAGACAGACTGACCACGCGTTGTGCCGGCGCTTCTGCAGCCACGACCTGAAGACCGGTGCACGTGGTTGCAGGGGCACTGTCAGAGGCCTCTGTGCGGTACCACAGCATCTGCCGGGAATCGACGGGCGCCTTGCTGCAGAAGAATTCCCGTGCTGCTTCCATGTTGACCGTGGTGTCATCGCCGCTACCGGCCATGAACACCGGCACTTGCAGCGGTTCGAAATCAGGGTCGGTCAATCCCCGCGTCAGCAGATAGAATTCGGCGCCGGCATTCATGGAAAACGACTCATAGCGGGCTGCATCGTGTTCGCTCTCGCGGCCGAGCCATGCACTGAACCAACGGGCATACGGGGAGAGCCATGCGGAATCACTGCGCGCCGCAAGGGCCGGCGAGAGCATGATCAGGCCTTTGAGCAATTCATCATCGCGGTGCTCATCGGCATAACGTACGGACAAGGAAGTGCCAGTGGAAAAGCCGACCAGGTAGAGCGCGTCGACTTCGCCGCGAAAGCTGTCAACCCCGTACTGCGTGACGCTCAGCCAGTCCGCATGGCGCATCGCCAGGGTGTCACCCGGCAGCGTGCCATGGCCGGGCAGCAGCAATCCGCGAATCAGCGCACAAGGAAACTCTTCCAGCAAGGAGGCGGCCACGCCGCGCAGCAGATAGGGGGAATCCGTGAGGCCATGAATCAGCAGAAAGCCATGGCGGTTGCCACCCGCAGCACTTTCCGGACAGGCGGTCGCCGGGTTGCGCATCTCGTAGGGCGCCCGCATGGCGACGACTCGCTCCAGCGGATATCCGGAGCCGAAGGGGTTTTCCTGGTCAACATAGTGGTAAGTGGACAGGACGTCCCGTATACGGGACTCATTTTCAAGGACGTAGTCAGAGAAAGGTGTTTGTGGTGCAGGAATCCAGGCCTCGCGACCCGATGCCTCATGCAGCGGAGAATCCCCTGGCGATGTGCAGGCCAGCAACGCACCCATCAGTGCGAGCAGCGCTCCTCTTCTCCCTGTTCCCCGCATTCTCCATCCCCTCATTTGTCGACGACGCTGCACCGGGCTGCCGGCGTGGGCCGGTCAGGTGCGGGGTGCCTTGCGATTCTTCTTGATACGACGCTTCTGTGCCACCTGCTGATAGGTCAGATCCTTCTCGTGGCGGATGAAGGGGTTCTCGTCACTGCGGTACTGAATCCGGATGGGCGTGCCTTCCAGACGCAGAATCTTGCGGAAGGTCTTCTCCAGATAACGGCTGTAGCTGTCAGGAATCTTGTCCGTCTGCTTGCCATGAATCACGATGATGGGAGGATTATGTCCTCCGGCATGCGCGTAACGCAACTTGATGCGGCGGCCGTCCACGATAGGCGGTTGATGCTCTTCCACTGCCGCTTCCAGTACCTGAGTCAGAATGCTGGTAGTCAGAATTTTCTGCGCTGCATCGTACGCGCCATGAATGGATTCGTACAAGTCGCCCACCCCTGTGCCATGGCGGGCGGAGATGAAGTGAATCTTGGCGAAATCAACGAAGGCAAAGCGACGGCGGATATCCGACTTCACTTTCTCCTTCTGCTCCATGTCCATGCCGTCCCACTTGTTGATGGCGATCACGAGTGCTCTGCCAGCATCCAGCACGTACCCCAGAAGATGCAGATCCTGCTCCACGATGCCGGTACGGGCATCAATGATGAGGATCACCACATTGGCATCCTCGATGGCCTGCAACGCTTTCACCACGGAGAACTTCTCGACGGTTTCGGTGGTTTTGCCACGGCGTCGAATTCCGGCGGTATCTATCAAGGTGTAGTGTTCGCCATGCCGCTCGAAGGGAATATAGACGCTGTCGCGGGTGGTGCCCGGCATGTCGAAAACCACCACGCGCTCTTCCCCAAGCATGCGGTTCACAAGCGTGGACTTGCCGACATTCGGTCGGCCGGAGATGGCAATCTTGATGCCGGTCTGCGCGGCGGGCGACAGTGGCTCGTCCTGGGGAAACTGCGCCAGCACGTCGTCGATCATCTTGCGGACGCCGCGCCCCTGACTGGCCGTCACCGGGAACACGCGCTGAATGCCCAGGCCGAAGAAGTCACCCATGGCCACATCTTCGTCAATGCCATCGACTTTGTTGACGACTAGGCAGACGTTCTTCTGCTGCTTGCGCAAGTATTCCACGATGTGGGTGTCACCCGGCGTCAGGCCAGCGCGGCCATCCACCAGCAGCAATACGCAATCGGCTTCCTCAATGGCAAGCAAGGACTGCGACGCCATTTCGAAGTCGATCCCCTCTTCTTCTCCCGAAAGCCCGCCGGTATCGATGACGATGAAGGGCCGGTCAGCAATGCGCCCTTCGCCATACTGACGATCCCGGGTCAGGCCGGGCAGGTCGGCGACAAGCGCATCCCGGCTGCGGGTCAGACGGTTGAAGAGCGTGGATTTGCCGACGTTGGGTCTGCCAACGAGGGCCAGGACAGGTCTCATAAAATTACCATTGCTTGCTGTGGTCGCGGCGCGGCCCCGGTCGGGGCCGGCAGGACTTAGCGAATAGAGTAGGCAGTCAGTTGACCGCTATTGCCGAAGACGTAGATCGTGTCGTTGTCAGTGACCAGCGGAGCACGGACGCCATCGCCATCCACATTCACGCGGCTCACGAAGTGGCCGTCAACCTGGGAGAGCAGATGGAGCCAGCCTTCGAAGTCTGCGACGGCGACGTAATTGCCGAGGGTTCTGGGCGCCGTCACCGAACGCAGGCGCAGAGCATTGCTCTCCCACACCACCTCATCGGTGTTGTTGCGAAGGGCGATCACATGACTCTCGTCGTTTGTGTAATACAGATTGCCGAAACCCTGGGCAAGACCCTGATAGCTTGACGCCTCAATGCCCCACACAATGCGGCCGGACTGCACATCGAAAGCCATCAGATTGCCTTGATAGCTGCTTGCATAGACGGTATTGCCCACCAGCAGCAGATCGCCATCGACGTCGATGACGCGTTCGATGTCATAGCGGCCCTGTGGAATCGCAACACGCTCCTCCCACAACAGAAACCCGTTGCTCGCGTTCACCGCTGCCACCATGCCGTTGGCGAAGCCAGCGATCACGACAGCTCCTGCAATGACAGGCTTGCTGCTGCCACGCAGCGTCAGGTCAGGAATGGTGGTCTCATAAATCCACGCCTGCTCTCCGGTCACCGCGTTCAAACCGATCAGCTTGCCATCGACTGTCTGCAGCACCACGATCGCACCGTTGGTCTGCGGCGCCGATACGACTTCACTCGTTACAGAGGATTTCCACAATTGCCGCCCGGATATCTGATCCAGCGCAACGACTTCCGCTTCGCGTGTGCCGAACAGCACCATGCCGGAACCGGCACCTACACCGCCGGAAATTTCGACATCGCCCATTCGCTCGCGCCAGACCACGTCTCCGGTGGCAAGCTCTATAGCCACCACGGTGCCGTTGGCAGCGGCAGCATAGATGAATTCGCGGTCTATGGCCGGCGCAAGGGTGTTGTAGTAATCGCCCTGCCCATCGCCGACATTGACGCTCCAGCGGCGGTTCAACCGCAGCTCCTGATCAAAGTCCACCAGCTCGGCGGGCTGCTCGACGTCGTCGTCACCGAACATGCTGGTGATTGGCTCGAGCACGCTGCAGGCGCTCAGCCCCAACAGCAAGGCGACGAGGCCGGCGCGGCGCAGCAGGCTGCCCGAGGGAAACCACGACGCCGAGACGTCCTGTGCGAACGTCGCGGGGGAGACCACTGCTTTCATAAACCCTTGTTCCTTAACTGCCCAAAGCGAGATCGTCGATTTTCATTTGCAGCGTCGTGCTGGTAGAACCGGCCTGCAAGGCTGCCTGGTACGAAGCCTGCGCCTCCGTCAACTGCCCAAGGGCCACCAGAACATCGCCGCGAATTTCGGCATGTTCGGCTTCAAAGGCACCAGGTATTACAGTGTCGAGCAGCGCAAGCGCACGCGCCGCATCTTCTTTTGCCAGTATGACACGCGCCAGACGCAGCTGGGCGGTGATGATCAGCGACTCGTCAGTCGCGCCGAAGAAGCCGGAGCGGGTATTGTCGAGCAGCCATTGCAGATCGGCTTCCGCTGTTTCCAGATCGTTCGCCTCTACGGCAATACGGGCACCGAAAAGCGCACCGTACAAGGCATAGGAAGTATCTGCATGTCCAGACTTGAGCTGCTCAATAAGAGTCTGAGCTGACGCACGCGCCTCGTCGGTCAGGGCGACACCCGGTCCGAGCACCACGGTGGTGCCAAGTTCCTCAAAAAGGTCGGAGGCCTCTGAGGATTCGACTACCTGCATGCTCTGCCACTGCGCCCAGCCGAAATACCCTACCGCAAAAATGACGATACCGAGCAGGATGGACTTGCCGCTCTCGTTCCACCAGCGCTTGAGGGAGTCCAGGGATTCTTCTTCTTCGGTACTGAGTGCCACGTGTAGCTCCTGATTCTGTCATGCAGTTGATCTTGTTCTTCGTGTCTGTTTGCGCGTGAAAGCGCCGCCGCGCCGCCGGGTAGGGCATCCTGAATTAGCCGCCGGGCGCTGTCAAGCGCCGGAAATCAGCCTCTGCAGCACGTCTGCCACGTCTTCGCAGCGGAATATCAATGCGGGTGAGTCGTCTGCAAGGCGCCGCACCTTGACTTGCGCAAGGCCCTGCTCCGAAGCTTCCACTACCAGTACCAGACCGGCTCCAGCGTTGAATGCCTTCTTTAATTGGTTGCTGACTTTGCCGCCGCCGCAATTGAGCTGGATCCGCAGGGAAGGCAGACGATCACGAAGTGTTTCAGCCAAAGCCATCGCCTGCGGGCCGAAACCGTCTCCCACAGCGATGAAGACATCCAGCTCCTGACCAATCCCCGAAGGAAGAGCTGCAGTTTCCTGCAACAGCAGCACCAGACGTTCAACGCCCATGGCGAAACCAACCGCCGGGGTGCCGCGCCCACCCAGCTGAGACACGAGCCCGTCGTAACGTCCCCCAGCGCAGACAGTGCCCTGCGCACCAAGCGCCTCGGTGATCCACTCGAACACCATGTTGTTGTAGTAGTCCAGGCCTCGCACCAGCCGGGGGTTGACCGTGAAAACGATGCCGGCGTCCCGCAGCAGAGTCTGCAATGCTTCAAAATGCGATCGGGTGTCGCTGCTGGTGTAATCCGCCAGCACTGGCGCGCTGGCCAGAATCGCCTGCGTCGAGGGCACCTTGCTGTCGAGAATACGCAGTGGGTTGCTGGCAAGGCGGCGCCGGCTGTCATCGTCGAGAGCGGCTTCATGGCTGCGCAGGTAAGCAATCAAGGCCTCGCCAAATTCGCGACGATCGGTCGAAGTGCCGATGTTGTTGATCTCCAGGCGCACATGGGCACTCAGGCCCAGTTCTTTCCAGAGGCGGGCTGACAGCAGGATGACCTCGGCGTCGATGTCAGGCCCGGCCATGCCATAGGCCTCCACGCCAATCTGGTGGAACTGGCGGTAGCGTCCCTTTTGAGGACGTTCGTAGCGGAACATCGGTCCCTTGTACCAGAGTCGCTGCTGCTGGTTGTACAAAAGGCCATGTTCTTCGGCAGCACGCACGCAGCCAGCAGTGCCTTCGGGACGCAGACTGAGATTTTCGCCGTTGCGGTCATCGAAGCTGTACATCTCCTTCTCGACAATGTCCGTGACTTCGCCGATCGAGCGTTTGAACAGCTGCGTCTGCTCCAGCACGGGAAAGCGCAATTCCCGATAGGAATAGCGCTGCAGCACGCGCTGCACGGTGCTTTCAAGGTATTGCCACACCGGCGTCTCGCCGGGGAGGATGTCGTTCATCCCCCTGATTGCCTGAATCTTGCTCATAATCTGCTACGTTCGAAATTCGTCTGAAGTGCCAGCCGGCCGGGTGTATCAGCCAACGGCAATGATGTTCTGGCGCGCTGTTTCCCGAGCCGCTTCACTGGCGAGCTTCTGCGCCACGCGGGCACGGACCATGACTTCGAGTTCATCCACCAGGCGCGCGTTGTCGATCTTGTGGTGCGGCTTGCCTTCTACATACACGAGGTTGCTGGGGCTGGCGCCGGTCAGGCCGATTTCGGCCACCTTGGCTTCACCCGGTCCGTTGACGATGCAGCCGATCACGGCTACATCCACCGGGGTAATGATGTCTTCGAGACGAGCTTCCAGCTGGTTGACCACGCTGATGACATCGAAATTCTGCCGCGAACAGCTGGGACAGGCGACAAGGTTGACGCCCTTGCTGCGGATGCCCAGACTCTTGAGGATGTCGAAACCCACCTTGATCTCTTCCACAGGGTCCGCTGCCAGCGAGATGCGGATGGTGTCGCCAATGCCTTCCATCAGCAAGGCACCGAGCCCGATGGCGGACTTCACGGTGCCGGAGCGCAGGCCGCCGGCTTCCGTAATGCCGAGGTGCAGCGGCTGGTCAATCTGCCCCGCCAGCTTGCGATAGGCCTGCAGGGTCATGAAGATCTCGGACGCCTTGAGGCTGATCTTGAAATTCTGGAAATCCAGCTTGTCCAGGATGTCGATCTGCGTAAGAGCAGACTCCACCATGGCATCGGCATTGGGCTCTTCGTACTTGCGCAGCAGCACCTTGCCCAGCGAGCCGGCATTGACGCCTATGCGCAGGGGAATACCTTTGTCTTTCGCGGCATCAATGACAGCACGGATCTTCTTCTCGCTGCCGATATTGCCCGGATTGATGCGCAGACAGTCAACACCGTATTCGGCCACTTTCAAGGCAATCTTGTAGTCGAAATGGATATCGGCCACCAGTGGCACATTCACCTGACGCCGAATCTCGCGGAACGCATCGGCGGCTTCCATGGTCGGCACGGAGACGCGGACGATGTCGGCGCCCGCGCGCTCCAGGCGCTGAATCTGCGCCACGGTCGCCGCGACATCACAGGTTTCCGTGTTGGTCATGCTTTGCACGCTGATTGGCGCGTCGCCCCCGACCGGGACTTTGCCAACCATGATCTGACGGGTCTTGCGACGTGGAATGACGGTATGTGAACTCATGATCTGCTCATAACCCAATAGTAAGTCGTGCCGAATTGTCGATACGGATGTTCTCCGTGAACTCGATCCTCTTGCCGTTCAGATGCAGCTCAGCCGAGGACGCGTCACCCAGCAGCACATTGAAGGGACCCGTGCCATTGACCTGCAGGCGGTCGCCGGCCAGCCGGATATCGCGGTAAATCTGTCGGGCGCTGCCGTCGTCGATCTGCACCAGACTTTCGCCCGAGAACACTATCTCCACCACGTCCGGGCCACCCGCATCCACGCTGATCACCTGGGTATCGCTCGCTGGCACAGGTATGGCTGCTGCAGGCTGTGCCGCTGCCGGGACAGGGGACGTTGCCACAGGAGTAGAAGAGGGAGTGGACGCTGGCGTAGAAGCGGGAGTAGCCGGCGGTGTCGAATTCAAAGGAAGCGTTGCAGGGGCTGTTGGAGTGCTGACAGGGACGGTGGCCGGGACGACTGCCGGCATCGCGGCGGGGGCCACGTCGACTGCCGGCGCCAGTCCAGTCACTGGACTGGTTGGCTGAGCAACTGTCGGCGCAGCTGGTTCAGCTGACGGCATTGATGGAGTGGCAGTGGGCGACGGCTGCAATTCAAGGCCTGTCGACCTGGTTGTCGATATCGTGGCAAGTGTCGGCGCGCTGGTGCCGGCGTTCGAGACTGGTGCAGCAGCAGAGACTGCCGGTGTGCTGACTGAAGCCGGTGTCGCGACGCCGCCAGTCTGCGGCGAGGCGCCTTCTCCAAAATACCAAAGTGCCACGGCAATCACGACAAAGGCAACGCCAGAAACGGCAATCCACGGCAGATTGCGGTCGCGGCGGTGTCTGTTGCGCGTATATGTCGCTTCCTGCGCGTTGTTTTCGCGCTGCGCAATGTACTCGTTGAATACATTCACTATCACCGACGGATCAAGCTTCAGGTAATTGGAATAGGCACGGATGTAGCCGCGAATGAACACCACCCCTGGCAGCTTGTCGTGGGCATCTGCTTCAAGCGCGCGCACGTAGTGCATGGTGATGTGCAATTTATCAGCCACCTGCTGGACAGTAAGGCCCAGAGCTTCGCGCTTGCGGCTCAACAACTGTCCTGGCGTGACCTCGGCATCCGGGCCCTCAGGGGCCCCGGGTTCCGGGGGTTTGATGTCTTCGTTGCGGGTGTTTTCGTTACTGGTCATTTTGTGTATTCAAATAGTCTTGATACTGCGGTGAGTCTCTGTACAGGTTCTGCAGCAATGCGCCATAGAGAACTGCACCCTCGTCATTGTCAAACCGGCGTTCCAGCTGGATACCCAGCCACAGGCTGCGGGCGGTCTGTGCAACGTTGTAGAAATTGATGGTGGTGACGAACTGGCTGTAATGCGTCATCGACTCGGCAAATTCCCCTTTGTCAAATTTGATCTGCGCCATCTCTAGGGAGGCGCGGTACAGATTGCTGTTCAGTTGCAGCGCGCGTTCGAACGCGTACTCGGCGCGCTCCGGTCGCTCGGTGCGCAGGGCACTCAGTCCCAGGTTTTCAAACGCCAGCGCGCGGCTTTCGTATGTCGTGTCATTGGCAACCATTTCAAGCTGGCGGTAGGACTGCTCGTACTCGCCGATCTCGAACAGCAGTGCCGCAAAGTTGTTGCGAGCCCGCGCATTCTCGCTGTCCAGCGCAAGGGCACGCTCGAAAGTCTCGCGCGCCAACTGAATATCCCCTTCCCGCTGCAGCACCAGGGCAAGCACATTGTAGGCGTCAGCACTTCGGCTGTTGATCGCAAGCGCATTGTTGATGTTGCGGCGCGAGGCTGCCATGTCGCCCGCTTCAAAATACCCCGTGGCCAACTGCACGAAGTCCCGTTCGGCCCGCTCCTGCGAGGGCTCGGTATTGAAGCCTCCGGTAGTCGTTGTCACGCACGATGACAGAACCATTAGGCTCAACACTCCCGCGATGACATTCCTTCTGACTTGCATGCTGACCTCGTGGTGAAAACCTTCCTCGCAGGCCCTGGCGTCAGTGCCCGGGGCCGTCGATCATGACTGCCAGATTCTCAGCAGCGCGATAACGTTCGCTGCGTCGCGTATTGTCGTTCACTGCACCCACCAGCTGTCCGCAGGCTGCCCCGATATCGTCCGCGCGCGTCGTCCTGACAGTCACCGTGTAGCCCGCTTCGTGCAGAATCTGCCGGAAGTTGGAAATCGCTGAGGCGCTGGGTCGCCGATAGTCGGACAGAGCAAACGGATTGAACGGTATCAAATTGATCTTGCAAGGAAAATCCTTGAGCAATTCCGCAAGTTCGCGCGCGTGCTGGCGGTGATCATTCACCCCGGCAATCAAGGTATATTCGATCACTGGCACACGGCGCTCGCCCAGGCTGCTCATATAGCCCGTGACGCTGCGCAGCAATTCCCTGATTGGATACTTCTTGTTAAGGGGCACGATCTGGCTGCGCAATTCATCATTGGGCGCATGCAGCGACACTGCCAGCGAGGCATCCGTGAAATCCTTGAGCCTGTCGATCGCGGGCACCACACCCGACGTGCTGATGGTCACGCGCCGCTTGGAAAGGCCGTAGGCCTGGTCCTCCATCATAAGACTCAGGGCCTCCATCACATTGTCGAAATTGAGCAGCGGCTCGCCCATGCCCATCATCACGATATTGCTGACCGGGCGTGGCGTCTGCGACACACGGCCTTCTTCGTCTCGCTCAACCACAGCCTGCACGCCAAAGCCAGCCAGCTTCATGTTTGCCCACCACAACTGGCCGATGATCTCGGACGAAGTGAGGTTGCTGTTGAAACCCTGCTTGCCGGTTGCACAGAAACTGCAATCCAGACTGCAACCGGCCTGTGAGGACACGCACAGCGTGCCCCGCCCGGATTCGGGAATGAAGACCATCTCGACGCTGCTGCCGCTTTCCACCTGGACGATCCACTTGCAACTGCCGTCGGCAGAGCGGTACTCCTGGGTAATCAGCGGCGGGCGCACCTCTGCGACAGCTTTCATTCTCTCGCGCAGAGGCTTGCTGATATCGGTCATCAGGTTGATGTCGATCACGCCACGCTGATGAATCCACTTGAGGGTTTGACTCGCGCGAAACGGTTTTTCTCCCAACTCATGGAAAAAAGCCTGCATCTTCGGCAGGCTCAGTCCCAGCAAGTTGATTTTCGTTTCGCGTGTCGTCATTTCGGACTCTGGAAGACGAATGGCGCTCGCGGTCAAACGCGGGCGCAGATTTCGGCAGCGCT
Organism: Klebsiella pneumoniae; assembly: GCA_945877175.1. Lineage (GTDB taxonomy): Bacteria > Pseudomonadota > Gammaproteobacteria > Pseudomonadales > Pseudohongiellaceae > UBA5078. The sequence continues at coordinate 14,135 of CAMCRC010000030.1, forward strand.
GAAGAAGTAAGAGATTTCGCGTGCAGCAGAGGCCGCAGAATCAGATCCATGCACGGCATTCGCATCAATGGACACTGCAAAATCAGCACGAATTGTCCCCGGGGCAGCCTGTGCCGGGTTGGTAGCACCCATCAATTCGCGGTGCAGCGCCACGGCATTTTCGCCTTCCAGCACCTGTACGATCACAGGTCCAGAAGTCATGAAGGCAATCAAGTCAGGGAAGAAGCCGCGCTCTTTGTGCTCAGCGTAGAAACCGCCAGCGGTCTCGTTGCTCAGCTGCAGCATTTTGGCGGCGACAATGCGCAGCCCTGCTTTTTCGAAGCGTGAATAGATCTCGCCGATGACATTCTTGGCAACTGCGTCAGGCTTGATGATCGACAAGGTACGTTCAATAGACATTCTGTTAACTCCATAAGCGGTTACATGTTCAGAAAGGCGCGCATTATACGTGTATACACGTCTGATTTACACGGCTTTTTCCGCAGCTATCGCGCGCAGCCCCGACGCCGGAGGAAGGAAGATTCAGGCCAGCGCATGACTGCGCAGGCGTGGCACAGCCTCATGCAGACTCGCAATGGCGATATCGATGTCAGCCGCCGTGGAGAAACGACCAAAAGAGATGCGCAGAGCGCTCTGCGCCAGCGCATCGGGCAAGCCGATGCCCCGCAGTACAAAAGAAGGTTCCATGGTGGCAGACATGCAGGCAGAGCCCGACGACACCGCCATCTCCCGCAGCGACAGCAGCAGCGATTCGCCGTCCACGCCCTCAAAGGAAAGATTGACGATACCCGGCACATGCCGTTCGGGGTGCCCGTTCAAATGCACGCCATCCAGTTTTTCGAGCCCATGCAGCAAGCGCGCGCGGAGCACGCGCAGATGGGCGGCCTCGGAGTCCAGAGTCAGGGCAGCAAGCCGGAACGCTTCCCCCATGCCGACAGCCTGGTGTGTCGCGAGTGTGCCTGAACGCATGCCGCGCTCGTGACCTCCGCCATGCATCTGCGCCTCAATGCGCACCTGCGGGCTACGCCTCACATACAGGGCCCCAACTCCTTTCGGCCCATACACCTTGTGCGCCGAAAACGACATCAGATCGACCGCCAGGGCACTCAGGTCAATCGGCAGCTTGCCGGCACTCTGCGCGGCATCCACGTGCAACAGCACGCCGTGCTCGCGGGTCACTTTGCCAATGGCTTCAATGTCATTGAGCACACCAATCTCATTGTTTGCATGCATCAGAGAGACCAGTATCGAGTCTTCCCGCAATGCATCGCGCACTTGCTCGGCCGACACAATGCCATTGCTGTCAGGGCGCAGCCGGGTAATCTCGAACCCTTCCATCTCCAGCTGCTTGACGCTGTCCAGTACGGCCTTGTGTTCGATACAGGAGGTGACGATATGACGCCCCCGCTCCCGGCTGGCATGGGCGACACCTTTCAAAGCCAGGTTGTCAGACTCTGTCGCGCCAGACGTCCAGATAATCTCTCGCGGATCACATTTGACCAGATCCGCCACGTTGCGACGCGCCATCTCCACAGCTTCCTCGGCTTTCCAGCCAATCAGGTGCGAGCGCGACGCGGGATTGCCAAAGTTGCCGTCCAAGGTAAGGCAATCCGACATCGCATGGGCAACACGCGGATCAACAGGCGTGGTGGCTGCGTAATCGAGATAGACGGGCATGCGCATGAAAAGTCCTACTGAAGAAACGTCGCCGCGATGCGGGCACCATCAAGCGCGGGCTGCGACAACATTTCCTTTCGCAAATCCTGCTGCTGGGAAACACTCTTGATCTCGCTTCTCGCGATCAGGTCTGCCAAGCTGATACTTCCCAGAAAATCGTGAATCTGTTCGCTGAGATCCTCCCACAGATGATGGGTCAAACAGGTCTCTCCCTGCTGGCAATTGCCCTTTCCGCGACACTTGGTGGCGTCCACTGATTCGTTCACGGCATCGATGATCTGTGCAATGCGAATGGCCTGCGGTTGGCGGCCAAGACGATAACCGCCGCCCGGACCTCGAACGCTGCACACCAGCCCACTACGCCGCAATTTCGCAAACAATTGTTCCAGATAAGAAAGGGAAATGCTTTGGCGCTGCGAAATATCTGCCAGATTGACGGGGCCATTGTCGGCATGAATCGCCAGATCGAGCAACGCTGTAACGGCATATCTGCCTTTGGTCGTCAGGCGCATAGGACTGTCTCGGTCATTTTCCACAGGGAATTGGCATTGCCCAGCCTTGCTGGCGTGGTGCCGGGAGTATCTGATACCCAAGTGTTTCAGTCAACTTTTAGCAGCACGGGCGGTTTACTCACACAATGGGGCGGTTTACGCTTGCGACTCCAGCCGATCAAGGCTCTCGCGGACCATCCTCCATGCTAGCCGACCTGCACGCCCACACCTGGTACTCCGATGGCAGTCTGGCGCCCGAAGCCTTGCTGGCCCGGGCGGCAGGCAATCAACTCACCCATCTGGCCATCACGGATCACGACACGACAGCCGCGCTGGATTCTATCGCACCGCACTGGATTGCCCCGGGACTGTCGCTGATTCCGGGCGTGGAAATCTCAAGTCTTTGGGAGCGCCAGGAGATTCACGTTGTCGGCATTGGCATCGACCGCCACGACAATACGCTGCAGACCTTGCTTCTCGGGCAGCAGTCACTGCGCCGGGAGCGTGCAGCCGAAATGGACATGCGCCTGCAGAAGGCCGGGATCACCGGATTGCAGGCCTACCTCGCAGACTTGCCCTGCACAGCGGTTGGCCGCAATCATGTGGCTCAATTTCTGATCGACAAAGGCGTGGCACGCAGCAAGGAGCACGCCTTCAAGAATTTTCTGGGAGATCGGGGCAAATATGGCGCTACAGCAAAGTGGTGCAGCATCGGCGATGCAGTGACCGCAATCAATGCAGCCGGGGGGATCGCCGTCCTGGCCCATCCGAATCGCTACAAGATCAGCAATCCGGCACTGCGTCGTCTGGTGAGCGAATTCAAAGTGGCAGGGGGGCAGGGAATCGAGGTCAGCTACTCCAATCTTGATCCTGACAGGATGGATCACCTGGCATCACTGTGCCTGAGCAATGAGCTGTGGGCGTCGACTGGATCGGACTTTCACACACCGACGAATCACTGGATGGATCTCGGGAAGTTTCGTTACCTGCCGGTACGCTGTGCCGACAGGGCGATCTGGCTGCATCCCGAATGGCCGGGACGCGGACGAGCAATGACTTCTACTTTCATCAACGACGCTTGAGCGTCGCGACCAGGCCCTTGAACAAGTCCATCAAGGTTTCATGTTTGAAGTCGGTGAATTCTCCGGCGTCCATGAACATGCCGTGCGCTTCACACGCTTCGTATTCAAGATGCGGCTGACGCTTGTCCGTCAGTTTGACCATGGCCTGGGAGCAGCGGGGACACTGTATGTCACGCACGCGGTTGTACGTCTTGCCAATGCTCGGGTCACCACTGTCAAGAAAATCGGACATCCATGACTTCTTCAACTGTTCAGCTTCGCCATTGTCGAACCACAGCCCTTTGCAGCTGCTGCACTGGTCGATGACGATAGTGCCCAGCAGAACTTCCACCTTGACTTCATTCATTTTTGCATTGCATTTCGGACAGTCCATCTTTATCTCCTTCCACCACTGCTTTTTTGAGTTGTTATCGGGGCCAAAGTTACCGCAGTTTATGCGATTACGGCACGCTGTACCAATAGCGGATTGATTCAGTCCCGGTTCACGTCAATGCCCCTACTCTCTTGCCATACGTACCCATGAAACCGCAAAAAGGGAGACCGCGCCATGACTTATGTCAGACAATCCATCCTGGCTCTTGTTCTGTGTATTCCAGTAACGCTTCAGGCCGCCGGCGGGACCACGGGGTCGGACAGTTTCAGCACTGGCTGCGCGACCGTCGAATTCATGGCCAAGATGCTGGCGGTCAATCTGCTGCTGCCCGCCAATCATGATGACACGGCGCAGTTGCAATCCATGCAGGCTTCGCTGATGGAGCTCAATCGTCTGGTGTGCCAGTCCGTGATCCTCACAGACTACACGCGCTACGAGTCACGCTATGGCAATGGCAGGCGCATTTCCAGCGACCTCTACAACGCCGCCTGGTATTTTCCCAACGGCCAGATGTTCATGGCGGGTGCCGGGCGGGATGTGACGGTGTTTTATCCAAATGGACGCCCGCTGAGCTATCACTGGACGCATGGCGGTGAGCCCCTGTTCTGGCCGGGTGGCGGCCTGGCGACGTCACGCCTGCGCGTGCAGGATGAAGCCTGGTTCTATCCCGGCGGGCAGGTCATCACCTATGAGGCAGGCATTCGCGGCGGGCGCTGGTTCTACCCGTTCGCACGCCTGGATGGCCGCGTTGGGCAGGAAGTCATTTCGAGCAACTGGGGGGCTGACGAGGAGTACTTCAACTACCTGAACTTCGACGCCACAGGCAGGCCGTTCATGACGCGTGAGCGTATACGTCGCAAGCTGTCCCTCAGTGACGAAGACTTGCTGGATGTGGCTGCCGTCCTGCTGCTGGTTACTCGGCTCTACCAGGCAGAAGACGATGCACGGCAATTCGTTCCTGCCGATGCCAACATCACCGGCGCGCCGTGGTAGACCGTCAGAAACTGTAAACCTGCGCGGTGTCCTGTAATTGCTGGACAGTGATGTCACGCTGCAGACAGCGCAGGGCATCGGCCTGGCGCAGGACCAGGATGCGATCCTCACGCCGCGCAGACGTGTCATCTCCAAGCCCCTTCAATACCAGTGTCACGTGCTGTTCCGGAGGCAGATCACGTAAACCCCCGGAATAATCACAGACCAGACGGACCAGGGTGGATTCGAAGGCCGCAAGTTCCTCCAGCCATTGCTGCTCTCTACGCTGACGAGCCTCAACAGCCTGCTCCTGCAGGGTCCTGGCCTGATCCAGTGCAGCCACCTGCAAGGGCTCCAGGGACGTTGACAAGGTCCGTAGCCCTTCGCGCCACTGCTGCTGTCTGGCTTCCGAGGCAGGCATTGCCTCCGTGCTGAGCTCCGAACGCAGACCCTGCACCGCAGCCGCCAGTTCTGCTACACGGGCGCGCTGCGCCGTCATGCCGTCCAGCAACGTGTTCAAGCCCGCATCGTCCAGCTGCGTCATCGCGTGCAGCGAACGCGCTGCATCTCCGGAGCGCTGCAATGCATCCATGATCTCGGCACTGACATCCACGCGTGCAAGTTCGTCCAGCAATTCGCGGGCTGGACCCTGGGTGAGATCGACACGCATGGACATGGCCATGGATTCTCTCAACGTTGCCAGGTCAGGCCGCGGCACGGCGCCGACAGACTCCTGACTCAGCGAAGAGAACTGACTGGAAAGTCGCTCGAGTGCCGCACTCAGGGAGAATTCCGTGAAGCTGTTGCGGCTGCTTGCCAGCGGACTCATGACTTCCAGCATCACGCCCTGTTGCGCGAGATAGACACCTCGCACGGAGCCGCTCAACGGACTGAAAATTCCGGCACGCACGTTAAGGCCAAGCCCTTCCTGCAGCACACCCGCATAGAGCGCCACACTGCTCTGCAACGCCTCAATATCGGTGTCTGCCGTTTGAGCATGCAGAGGCACTGCCAAAGCTGCAGTCACTGCTGCACTCACTGCAGCACACCCAAGAGCGCCACGTCCTGCGCGTTGTATCAAGGCTGACCTCCCTGCACCAGGCTCGCAAGTTGTTCAACGGAACGAATAGTCGCGTAATCGCTGTCTGCCAGCTGCTGATAGCTGGTGCGCAGCAACTGCAGATCCTGCTGCCGCTGGGATTCAAAATAGGCAATGACCTGCTCCAGACTGCGCGCCGTGCTGTCGCCGAACTGATCGACAACGCTGTCTATGACGGCCTCCATCAAGCGGGCGTTGTCAGCTCTTTGCTGCTCGGCCAGTGCCTGCGTCAGCGACTGCAGGGCGAGCTGTTGCTGCGCCTCGAACGCGCTGAGCCGCGCTTCGATTTCCAGCGCGGCAACTTCCGGCGCCGGACCAAAGCGAATCTCGATGCCCTCGGTCGAGGCGCCTACCTGCACATTCGCCATTACGGCAAGGGCCAGTGTGAAGGACATCGCCAAGGGCGCCCATTGCCACCACTGCCAGCGCGCTGCTGGACGGGGCAATTGACTTGCGGCCGCGCGTGGACGCGACCACTCGGGCACGGGCTGTTCACGCCAGCGCTGCAGATGAGCAGTGGCGGCACGCGCTGCATTCAATGCATGCTGGCATTCAAGGCATTGCAGGCGATGCGAGTCATGCTCTGCGCGCTGCTGTACGGCCAGCGTGTCGTCGAAATACTCTGCCACCAGCGTGGCGGTGTGTTCACATGACATGATCCTGCTCCATCAGCGCCTTGAGCTTTCGCAGCGCAGCATAAAATCGGGTCTTGGCCGTATTGGCAGAAATATCCTGCAACTCGGCAATTTCTTCGAAAGTGTGAGACTGGAACACTTTCAACTCCACAATCAGTCTTTGCGCAAGCGGAAGAGTGCTCAGATGCGACATGATGACGGCATTGCGCAGTGATTCTTCCAACTGGGCCAGAGGGTCCTGTTCCGGAGCATCGGTGTTGCGCTGCGCCTGCACTTCCAGCATGTCGCCGCCATCTTCCAGCGCACTGTCCAGTGAACTGAACAAAGGCCGGCGACGGTTCATGTCGATGGCCTTGTTGTGCGCGATCCTGAACAACCAGGTCGTAAACTGCGATTCGCCGCGAAATCGATGAAGATTGCGATACACCCCCAGAAAAACATCCTGCATGAGGTCCAGGGCATCAGTCGGATTGCCGGTAAGCCGCAGGCTGAAGTTGTACACCTGGGTCTCATGGCGCCTGACAAGATTGTCCCAGGCCCGCGCAGAACCCTCGAGGGCAGCGCGGATCAAGGCATCATCCTGATCTGCAACACTCATACGGCATGACCCCGGGGAGACAGTGACAGGCAGTGACATCGACCGGGCAGGATGAGCGTGCCGGCGAGGTCTGCGATGAAAAGAATCCCAAGGATAATGCGTTTACGCGAATAGTCGCAACACGGGGGAAGATAGTTTGGGGGTGAGAAAGATTCTGTGTTCTGCAGCGCCGGGCGCGCCTGCTGTGGAAGGTCGCGGTGTGGGCGTGACATGACAGGACACGCCGTAAATACGTCCTTGTAGGCTCGGCAGCCGCCATCCAGGCGGCTGACGGTCCTGCCATGTCACGCCCACACCGCGACTCTGATATCTGCAGGAGCGGCCGGGCTGCAGAGCGCAGCATGCAGTGACTGGCGGGAGCGCAGCCGTTCGGTGGCGCGCCACGTTGATGTTGCTGGGCGGGCGGACGGGGGCGGTTCGGAACTGTCTGAGGCATGGATGCCGAAGCCAAGCCCCCAGGGATGGGTTCACGGCGTGTTCCGAACCGCCCCCGTCCGCCTGCCACACGACACCTCTCGGTCACGCCACCCGGCGGGCCTGGCTCTCGCTGATCAGCTGACTGGCAGCGCGCAGGAGCGCGTTCAGGGACGAGGACACGATGTCGCGGCTGATGGCCACTCCCGTGTAACGCGTGGCATCGCACTTGAGCTGGATATACGTGACTGCCTCTGCGTCAGCACCCTGCCCCAGAGCATGCTCGCCATACTCCATGATCTCGAAATCGACGCCCGTGGCCTTCTTCAACGCCTCCACAAAAGCATCCAGCACGCCATCACCTTCGCCTTTGACTTCAAGATACTCATCGAAGCAGCGAATGCCTGCTGCAAAGGATTCGCGCCCGTTCTCATTGGCGCGCTGCATACTGAAGCCGTCCAGCCGCACAGGCTGTGCCTCACTCAGATAGTGCTCGCGGAACAATGACCAGATGGTATCCGGGGAGATCTCCTGCCCCGTGTCTTCGGCACGCTTCTGGACGACACGGGAGAACTCGATCTGCAGCCAGCGCGGCAGCTGGAAGCCGAACTTGCTGGCCAGCACATACGCCACGCCGCCCTTGCCCGACTGGCTGTTGACCCGGATGACATCCTGGTAGGTGCGCCCCAGATCGCGCGGATCGATTGGCAGATACGCGATCTCCCATGTCGTTCCTTCCGTGTAAGTGTCGAGGCACTTCTTGATGGCATCCTGGTGACTGCCGGAGAACGCGGTGAACACCAGATCGCCCGAGTAAGGCTGTCTAGGGTGTACATCAATCTGAGTGCAGCTTTTGACCACAGTCACGATCTTGTCCATATCCCGGAGGTCCAGCTCAGGGTTGATGCCCTGGCTGTACAAATTCATCGCCATCACCACGATGTCCATGTTGCCTGTGCGCTCGCCGTTGCCCAGCAAGGTTCCCTCGACGCGGTCCGCGCCGGCCATGACGGCCAGTTCGGCGGCAGCCACAGCACAGCCACGGTCGTTGTGGGTATGCAGGCTCACGACCACCGAGTCGCGATTGTTCACATGCCGGCAGAACCACTCGATCTGATCGGCATATACATTGGGTGTTGCCATCTCCACGGTGGAGGGCAGATTGAAAATGACCTTGTTCTGCGGCGTCGGCTGCCATGCTTCTGCCACGGCATTGCAGACTTCCACGGCGAATTCAGGCTCCGTACCCGTGAAACTCTCGGGCGAGTACTGGAATGTCCACTGCGTCTCAGGCGCCAGGTCGGCGCAGCGCTTCACTTCCTTTGCGCCATTCACGGCAATGGCCTTGATGCCGGCCTTGTCCAGCTTGAAGACCTTCTCGCGCTGCACCACCGAGGTAGAGTTGTACACGTGCAGAATCGCTTTCTTCACGCCCTTGAGAGACTCGAAGGTGCGCTGGATCAGTTCCGGACGCGCCTGCGTCAGTACCTGCACCGTCACGTCATCCGGGATGCGCTTGTCCACCACCAGGCTGCGCACGAAGTCGAAGTCCGGCTGCGAAGCGGCAGGGAAGCCGATCTCGATCTCCTTGAAGCCCACCTCTACCAGCAGGTCGAACATCACCTTCTTCTGCATCACCGACATGGGCTCGATCAGCGCCTGGTTGCCATCGCGCAGATCCACACTGCACCAGCGCGGCGCCTTGGTGATGACCTTGTCCGGCCAGGTGCGATCGGGGATCGCGATGGGCCGGACAGGAAGGTATTTGCGGTGATCGTACATGCTGCTCTCCAACGGGAATCTGTGGGTTTCGATGGAGCATAGAATAGTCATGGCGCCGGAGTGAATCCACCGCTATTTACCCATTAAATACCATTCATACATTACTTTTTATTTAATAACTTTATATTAATTAGTGTTTTCTTCCATATATAGTAGAATTGAAGGCAGGCTTCACTTTCGAAATACTCGAGGAGTATCGGCATGGACAAGCTCGACAAACGCATCCTGCGCGAACTGCAAAGCAACGGCCGGCTCACGAATGCGGAACTGGCCGAGCGCGTCGGTCTGTCTGCCACGCCCTGCGCACGCCGCGTCAAGCAGCTGGAAGATGAAGGTGTCATCGAGCGCCACGCCATTCTTCTGAATGCCTCGAAGCTTGGCCTGAAACTCAACGCCCTCGTACAGATCAGCATGGACCGACATACCCCGGACCGATTCGAACACTTCGAGGCAGAAGTGCGCAAGTTGCCGGAGGTGACGGAATGCCTGCTGATCACCGGCCAGTCGGCCGACTATCAGTTGAAGGTGGTCGTGCCAGACATGGAGGTCTATCACGAGTTTCTGCTGAACCGAATTACCCGTATCGAAGGCGTCGCGGATGTGCATTCCAGCTTCATCATGCGCAAGGTGATCGACACCACGGAACTGCCTCTGAATCACATTCCCGACTCAGTGCGCTGATGGCAGGGAATGCCGCTCAGAAGAAGCGCTTCACCTTGTCCTTGTAGGAGCGACTCATCTTCAGCGACGAGCCATTGCTGAGTGTGAGATGAAATTCGCCATTGATGTGGGACGACACCTTCTCCACGCGGTGCAGATTCACGATGGTGGAGCGGTGCACCCGCTGGAAGATGTTCGGGTCAAGCTGCGCCTCCAGCTCCTTCATGGTGGTGCGCATGATATGGGTCTGGCCATTGACGTGCACGCACATGTAGTCGCCGGCAGCATCCACCCAGTCGATGTCCTTCACCGGCACGAACGTGGTGGACGACCCATCCTTGATCGCGATGCGATCGGAGTATTGTGAGGTCTCGCTGACACTCTGCAGCAGCTGGTTGATGGCGCCGCGGGATTTCCCTGTCAGCGTAATCACGATATCCAGAAGGCGCTGCTTCTCCATCGCCGCCTCTTTGCGTGACACATGCTCCGTTACTTTGGTGATGGTTGTCTCGAGCCGATCATCCTCTACTGGCTTCAGCAGATAATCCACTGCATTTGCCGTAAAGGCATCCACGGCAAATGCATCGTATGCTGTCACGAACACTATGGCAGGCATATTGTCCTGCTGGAGCCTTTTCACCACGTCGAACCCTGTGAAACCGGGCATCTGAATATCAAGAAACACCAGGTCTGGCGCAAGCTCGGCAATAGCCGCCAGCGCCTCCTTGCCGTTCTGACAGGATTGTACTACTTGTATCTGCGGGTACTTCTCGAGGCGCATGCACAGGCCGCTGCGGGCGAGCGATTCATCATCTACAACGATCGCTCGAATCGTCCGGCTGCTTTCAATCTGTTTCATAGGGAATTTCAACCGTTACCTTGCAACCCGTGGGCGCGCGTGACGAAAAAGTAAGGACGTGTCGCGCACCATAAATTTCCTTGAGACGATTGTGTATGTTTTTGAGACCAACGCCCGATGTGCTCGCTGAGTTGCCCTGCAAGAGCAATTCCGGATCCGCAATGCCCGGCCCGTCATCTTCAACAAGGATGGTCAAGCGACCTTTATCCACGCTTGCGGTGATCTGCACCAGGCCGCCCGCTTCACTGCGCGCTATGGCATGCTTGATGGAGTTTTCCACCAGCGGCTGCAGCAGCATGCCAGGCACGAGCCCCCGCTCCGCTTCGGGGCTGATGTGCAATGCAATCCTCATGCGCTCTTCGAAGCGCACCTTCTCGATTTCCAGATAGAGCTTTACGGAGGCTATTTCAAAGGCCAGGGGCACCTGGTCCAATGGATCATTGTCGAGTGAGTAGCGTAGAAACTTGCTAAGGCGAGTGAGCATGGTATTGGCCAGCTCTGTCTCGCGTTGCAGCACCAGCGTGGAAATGGCATTCAAGGTGTTGAACAGAAAGTGCGGATTCAGCTGATAGCGCAGCATGCGCAGCTGCGCCTCATGTGCCAGCGCTTCAGAGCGCAAGCTCTTTTCCTTCTCCACTTGAAACAGCTGGTAATATTTGATGCAGAAGTACAGAACGCTCCACGACAGCAACAGCGAATACGAGAAGGGCAGTACGTCGATGAAACTCGACAGTCCGTAGTCCGTGAGATCCACGACGCTGCCCACTTCGGTTTCCGTTATCAGCGTCTTGATGGGCTGCCAGATCAGCGAGGTCAGCAGACAACCGAGCAGCGCTGTGGCAATACGAATGCCAACGCGCATGTCCCAGGCAAAGGAATAGGCATAGCGCAGCGCGGTACTGAGCACTACGCCCACCAGTGCGTCGAGAATGAAGACGCCTGTGCGCTCGACCATGTATTCAGCAGGCACAAAGCTGAGATCGCGCAATACCAGCAGCAGTATCCAGCCACTCCAGCCGATCAACTGCAGTATCCAGAATTGCGTATGGCGATTCGGTCTGAGATTGCTGGCACTCATCGGGAGCGGGTTCCTGAACGTCAACGGCAGTAGCGTTGAAGCGGAAACTGCCGGGCGCTCAGCGCCCGACAGTTCAGACTACTGTCAAGGCAGCAGCGCAGCGACGGCTTCTCTTTCTTCCGTCAGCTCCTGCTCAGTCTTCTGCATCAGATTGCGGCTGAAGTCATTGATCGCCAGCCCCTGAACGATGGTGTATTCACCGTTGGCACAGGTTACCGGGAAGGAATAGATCAAACCCTTGGCAATGCCGTAGCTGCCATCGCTGTGGATGCCCATGCTGACCACTTTGCCGTTGGTGCCCAGCGCCCAGTCGCGCACGTGCTCGATGGCGGCGTTCGCTGCAGACGCTGCGCTGGACAGGCCGCGCGCCTTGATGATGGCTGCGCCGCGCTGCTGCACGGTGGGGATGAAGTCGGTCACCAGCCAGTTCTGATCAACCAGGTCGGTGGCCTTCTTGCCCGCCACTGTCGCGTGGTGCACGTCAGGATACTGGGTGGAAGAGTGGTTGCCCCAGATGGCCAGACCCGCGACGTCGGTGGAATGCTTGCCAGTCTTGTTGGCCAGCTGCGCGACTGCGCGGTTGTGGTCCAGCCGGGTCATCGCAGTGAATTGCCCGGGATTCAGGCTTGGCGCATTGCGGAAGGCGATAAGCGCGTTGGTGTTGGCCGGATTGCCGACCACCAGCACTTTCACGTTGCGGCTTGCCACATCATTGATGGCCTTGCCCTGCACGGAAAAAATGGCCGCATTGGCTTCCAGCAGATCCTTGCGCTCCATGCCCGGGCCGCGGGGACGTGCACCCACCAGCAGACAGTAATCAGCGTCTTTGAACGCGACGTCCGGCTTGTCGGTCTGCACGATGCCGTGCAGCAGGGGGAATGCGCAGTCTTCAATCTCCATGGCGACGCCCTGCAGAGCGCCCAGTGCAGGAGTGATTTCCAGCAGCTGCAGGATGACGGGCTGATCTTTGCCAAGCATGTCGCCAGCAGCGATGCGGAAAAGAAGTGAATAGCTGATCTGGCCTGCTGCCCCGGTGACAGCGACGCGTACGGGTGATTTCATGGCGTTATCTGGATCCTTGAGTGGGTGGGTTTTAGTCGAAGGGCCGAGAGTATAGCAGCCCTCGCCGTGCTGTGGGAGCGGGCTCTGTGTGGGAGCGGGCCTGCCCGCGAACTGCTACTGCCCCTCTGCTTTCAGCCAATTCGGCCTCGTAGATGTTCGCGGGCAAGCCCGCTCCCACACAGGGCCCGCTCCCACACAGAGCCCGCCTACACTCAGTAGAGAAACATCGCATCCCCGTAGCTGAAGAACCGATACCGCTCGCGCACCGCCTCTTCGTAGGCGGCCAGCACACGCTCGCGGCCGGCGAACGCACTGACCAGCATCAACAGGGTCGACTCGGACAGGTGGAAGTTGGTCAGCAGGGCATCGACAAGCTGAAAGGTGCAGCCGGGGTACAGAAAGATGTCGGTCTCGCCAGAGTACGGCTGCAGACCCGTCTCGCCGCCGAAGCGCGCTGCGCTTTCCAGAGTGCGGACAGACGTGGTGCCCACTGCAATCACCCGCCCTCCCCGCGCCTTGCAGGCGCGGATCTGTGCACAAGTGGGCGCGTCAATCTCGATTCTTTCATGGTGCATGCAGTGCTCCAGCACATTCTCGACGCGCACGGGCTGGAAAGTGCCGGAGCCCACATGCAAAGTCACGAACGCTGACTCCACGCCGAGATCACGAATGCGCGCCAGCAGCGCCTCATCGAAATGCAGTCCGGCGGTGGGTGCAGCCACGGCACCAAGGCGAGTGCCATAGACAGTTTGGTAGCGCTCGCGATCCGCCGGTGCGTCCTCGCGCTTGATATAGGGAGGAAGAGGAATATGCCCGAATGCCTCCAGCGCCGCGTTCACATCACCAACCACCAGAAAGCGCAGCCGGTAGAACTGCTCTTCGCGCCCCAGCACTTCCAGCGTCAGGCGCTCGCCCGCCGCGTTGTCAAACTGCAGGTGCGTACCCACCCCTGGCGACTTGCTGGCCCGCACCTGGGCCAGCGCTTCGCGCTCGCCCACCACGCGCTCGATCATCACCTCGACACGCCCTCCGCTGGCCTTGTGGCCCAGCAGGCGTGCGGGAATCACCCGCGTGTTGTTGAACACCAGCAGGTCCCCGGGCCGCAAGTAGTCGAGCAGATCAGTGAACTGCTTGTGCTGCGGCAGGCCCTCGAAGCGACTCAGACACAACAGCCGGCTGCCGGAACGCTTTGCGGGCGGGTAATGGGCAATCAGCTCATCGGGCAGATCGAAGCGGAAATCGGAGAGTTGCATGCCAGGGGAATTCCGGTAGAGGTGGGTCGAAATGGCTTGTGAGTGTGCCTGAGCCGGATCACAAAACCAAGCTTTTCAGCAGCTTCGGCGC